>CAYVGN010000403.1:0-3132 GCA_964451215.1 uncultured Acidobacteriota bacterium | reverse complement strand
GCACGTAGGTGTGGGTGAGCGGCGGCGGTTCCTCCCGTCGCAGGTCTTCCAGCAGGTACTGCTTCAGGATTTCCTCCCCGGTGGTGTTGTCGTCGGCGCCCGGACCCCGCCAGGTGTCGAAGTGCGCCACCAGCACCAATTCTTCCGGGGAGCGGCCGGGCACGGTGAAGATGTAGTTGGCGTCGGTGGTGCGCAGGTAGAAGGTGGAGATCGGCTGCCGCCAGGCCAGGCACCGTCCCGGGAACTCCCGCTGGACCCGCGCCAGGAATTCCTCCGCCAGCCGCTTGTTGGCCTGGTTCTGGTTCTCTCCGGGCAGCCGGCGGCAGGCCGCGGCGACGTTCTCCATCAACTCTGCGACACGCGCGTCTACGTCGCCGCGCAGGGGCAGCCGGATTGACGCCGCAGGGGTAGACAAAGCGGGCCGAGTCTACCGTCCTTACTGTGTTGCTGCAAGCCCTGGAAACAATACGCAGCGCCAGCCCTTGAACTGCCCGCGGGGCAGGGCAGACCCTGAAGCCTCAGGCCTGATTCCCTGCGCACTTCTGGCAGTAGCCGCCAATCTCGACGCGCGCGAAGGCGACACGGAAGCCGCGCTCGCGTTGGATCTGGCCCTTGATCTTGTCAAACAGTGGGCTGGCGAACTCCTCCACCTGGCCGCAGCGGAGGCAGGCCAGGTGCATATGTTGGCGCGGCGGGCGCTGCTCGTAGTAATGGCTGCCGCCGCTCAGGTGCAACAGGTCGAGTTCGTCAATGAGGCCGTGCCGCTTCAGCAGGTTGAGCGTCCGGTAGACGGTGACGCGATCAATCGTTTCGTCTTCTTTCTGGGCAAAGCGCAGGATGGTGGCTGCATCCAGGTGGCGCCGGGCATCCTCAATCACCCGGAGGATGACGCGGCGCTGGCGCGTCAGGCGCACGCCGCGGGCCACCAGTTGGTCCTGCAGGTAGCCGGGCGGCAGGAGCTTGCCAGGCCCCAGGTCCGTCTGCTCTTGCAACATGTTGCAACTATAGCACGGGGCCTGGCACAGGCTTGCAGGCTATGCGACGTTCCGGGCTCAGGCGCGAACCGCCTTGAACTTCAACGGCTTCCGGTGCATTCTATACTAGAGATGGTCGAAAATCAGCAGCGCCCACAGCACCACTCCTTCCGCCTCTCCCAATTCCTCCGCAAGGTGTTCATGGTGGACCTGATCAAGGGCCTGGCCGTCACCTTCCGCTACCAGCACCCCAGGCACATCTACACCGAGGAATACCCCAAGGTGCGGCCGGAGGTGGCGGAGCGGTATCGCGGCGCCCCGCGGCTCAACATCAACCCGGAGACCGGCGAGACGCTCTGCATCGCCTGCAACCTCTGCGCGCTGGCCTGCCCGGAGAACCTAATCGTGGTGGGCTGGGAGCGCGCCGGGGGCTCCAGTGGCAAGAAGACGCTGACCACCTTTACCTACGATACGTCCCGCTGCATGTTCTGCGGCCTGTGCGAGGACGCCTGCCCCACCGACGCCCTGGAGCTGACCCAGGACTTCGAGCTGGCCAGCTACACCCGCGAAGGAGCAATCTGGGACCGCCAGATGCTGGAAGAAGGGCCGCACCCCACCCCTTACGCCATGTAGCGCCCGCCTCTGTGGGCTCGTGTCCCCCACCACGGCGAGCGCCAAGCAAACTGAGTGCTGAGTTGCCAATTATGGGTTATGAGTGATGAGTTGTGGCTTCATTCATCATTCATCGCTCATCACTCTTGACCGCTTTGCGGGCCGCGGGACGGCGCGAGCGCAGCAGTTCCACCTCGCCGGGGCCGTGGGGCGCGTGGTAGTAGGCATCGGTCCAGCGCTTCAGGTCAGTGAAGGCATTGGGGCCGAACCACCAGTTGTTGCCCTGCGTGCGGTACAGGTCGTTGTGCAGCGGCCCGAAGGCGTTCTGGAGGCTGCTGACCACGATCAGCTCCACCAGGTTGCGGCCGGGCTTGAGCCCTGCGGTGATGTCAGCTTCCCACGGCTGCCAGCCCATTTGCGCCACCGCCCGCCCGCCGGCCGTGACCAGGAACGTGGTGCCGCCTACCGGTTGCCTCAGCCGCACGCGAATGCGCTGGCCCGGCTGGAAGGTGACCGGCACCTGGTAGCTCATGTTGCCGGAGTAGAAGTGGTAGCCCTGCTGGACCCAGTCCCCGGCGGTCAGCTCCGCCGGCTCGGCCACCAGCACGTACTTCACCTCGGAAACCTTGCGGGTGGCGAAGTCGCCGATGAGGAAGATGTCCTCGATCTCCACGCCCGGCTTGTAGACCGTGGTCAGCTCCACCTGGTTGGCGCCGCGGCGGATGCGGCTGCCGACCGGGACGCGGCTGAACTGCTTGTCCCAGTGCCAGCCATCGGGGGCGCTGGCCGGCTGGCCGTTGAACAGCACCTGGAAATCTTGCACCTTCTCCACCACCAGCCAGGCGTTAGGCCGCTCCAGTTCCGACTCGAACTCAAAGCGCATCCTCACCCGGGCGGTCTTCTCCGGCCGGATGCCTTTCCACTCCAGCGCCCAGGGCTGCAGCCCGGCGTAAGCGCGCAGGCCGGCGGCGTCAAAGGCCGCCTGGCGCACCCTCCACACCGGCACCGGCCCCGTCTCGGGCCCGCCGTTGAGCCAGTAGCGGCAGAAATCCAGCACCAGCGTGTTGGGATGCAGGCGCCGGAACTTGAACGGCCCGGCCATCACTTCCGATTTGGCGCCCTTCGGCGTCCCCGGCATCCTCATAGGCTCCGCGCTGGCCGAGGTGTCAATGGCAATGGCCCAACTGCCGGCGGGCGGAAAGGTGTGGCGCAGCGAGCCGGCATGGCGGATGTCGCCGCTGTCCAGGTCCCATTCCTCGACGCCGCCGGCCAGGTCCACCTTGATGGTGGCCTCGTAGCTCCTCTCGCGGCTGGTGTTGGCCAGGAAATAGTAGTGGCGCACGCCGTCGAAGCGGTGCTGGTAGAGGATGTCGCCGATCTCGTGGCCCTCGCCGTCCACGATGGAAATGTCCCGGGGATTGGCCCGGTCCAGGGCGGCCGCCAGTTCCTCCTGCTGCATGCCAATTTCGATGGCCTGGGGCGAGGCGGTAACCAGCCCCTGGAAAACGGCCGGTTGCGGGCCACGGAAGACCACGTTCCCGCCGGC
>CAYVGN010000402.1:0-3157 GCA_964451215.1 uncultured Acidobacteriota bacterium | reverse complement strand
GGATCAGGTCCAGCGCCTGTTGACAGCCGCTGGTAATCAGGATGTCGTCGCTGGGGCGCGCCCAGCCGGCCCGGCGCGCCTCGTCCAGGAGGAAGCGCTGAAGCGGGGGATACCCCCCGGGCGAGCCGAGTTGCAGGATCCCCGCCAGATCGGCATCCCGCAGCACTTCCTGGCAACTGGCCCGAAACGCGTCCAGCGGAAACAGCGCCTCCGAGGGCCGGGAAGTGCTGAAACTGATGACCGTGGCCGCGGCGGGCTCCGGGGGCGCTGGAACGGTTGGCCCGCCCGCCAGCAACTGCTCCCAATCCAGCCCGGGGACCTCGCCCGAGGGCTCGCCCGTCACAAAGCTGCCGCGTCCGACTTGGCCGCTGATCCAGCCCTCGGATTCGAGCAGAGCATAGGCGGCGGAGACCGTGGTCCGATTCAGTCCAAGCAGGCCAGCCAAGCTTCTGGTGGGAGGCAGTTTCTCTCCCCTGGCCAGGCGCCCGGAGCGGATCGAGTCTCTGATCTGCTCGTGCAACTGCCGGTAAAGCGGCACTTCGGAGCGATGGTCCAACTGAAGCGGTGCTAGCATAGCCCGACCATCCGAGTGTACCATATTGGACTGGTGCTCGCAACCCTGCTGCGGCGCGCGGGGGATTTGATACAATCACCTTGCGGAAAACCTCATGAGGGCACTGGCGCTGGCGCTTGCCGTGGCGGTGGCGGTCGGCTCCGCCACCGCGCAGAGGAAGAAAAAGCGCGCCGAAGAAGAGATTACCCAGACCCTGGAGCTGCCTAAAGAGCTTCCTGGCGTGGTGCTGGCCGACTGCCAGCGGCTGGTGTTCCATGTTTCGCCGCTGTCGGCGCGGGGACTGCTTTCCCAACAGGTGCGCGATGCCCTCCGGAACCTGCTCCAACAAGTGCGCGGCGCCGCTATCGTCAAGCTGCGGGGGTTCGTGGCTGGAAGCGGAGACGTGCGCCGGGTGCAGGCCCTGGTGAGCGAGACCTTCACTGACCGGCGGCTGCCGTTGCCGGCCCTCAGCGTAGTGCGCGTGGGGGCCCTGCCGCTGGAGGGCGCCCAGGTGGTGCTGGAGTCGGTGGCGGCGGACAAGAAAGCAATCAACCCACATGGGCTGGCCTTCCTCTCCGGACAGGCAGTGACCGCTGACCAGCCCCTGGCCCCACTGGCGCCCCTGCTCGGGCAATCCCTGGGGCGGCTGGGCGCGGCGCTCCAGGCCGCGGGGCTCGAAGCCGCGGATGTGCTCCGTGCCACCTGCTACCTGACCTCGCTGGACGACGCGCTGAACCTGCGCATTCGCCTGGCCAAGGAATTCCCCCAGGCCGCGCTGAACTTGGTCCAAGGGCAGCGCGTGTTGAATCGCAGCGCGGTCGAGTGCGAGGCCCTGGCCCGGCTGCGCCGGGAGCCTTCCGAGCCGGTCCAGTTTCTCAACGCCGCGGGCATCGCCCCGCCCCTGGGCTTTTCCGCCGTGGCCATGGTCGGCCCCATGCGGCTGGCACTGAGCGGCACTCAACTTGCCTTCGGCTTCACCGAGCCGGACGCTCTCCTGGCTTACCAACGCCTGGAGAAGTCTCTGGACCAAGCCGGCGCCGCCCCGCGCGAGGTCGTGGTCTTGAACATCTACCCGTTGTCTGCCGCGCTCGGCGAGACCGCCTGGAAGGCGCGCGCCGAGCCGGCGGGCACGGGCCCGCCCGCCGGCACCGCCGCCGCCCTGGAAGGGCTGGCATCTCTGGATGCCGCTTTCGCCCTGGACATCATTGCCCTGGCCCCTGGCAAACCCTAAGGAGAAGCTATGTCAGAAACTGTCGTTACTTTCGGTGAGATCATGTTGCGCCTAGCGCCCCCGGGCTTCGAGAGGTTCCTGCAATCACCCCAGTTCGCGGCCACCTTCGGCGGGGGCGAGGCCAACGTGGCCGTGGCCCTGGCCGGTTTCGGCGTGCCCGCCCGCTACGTCACCGTGCTGCCGCCCAACCACCCCGTAGCCGACGCCGTCATCGCGCAGTTGCGTGGCTTCGGCGTGGACACCTCCCGCATCGTGCGCGCCAAGGGCCGTATGGGCGTCTACTACGTCGAGGCCGGCGCTAACCAGCGGCCCTCCAAGGTAGTCTACGACCGGGATTACGCCGCCATCGCCCTGGCGCAGCCCGGCGTCATCGACTGGGCGGCCGCCTTTGAGGGAGCACGCTGGTTCCATGTCACCGGCATCACGCCGGCTATCAGCCAGGGCGCTGCGGATCTGGCCCTGGAAGCCGCCGCCAAGGCGCGCCAGCTCGGGCTGACCGTCTCCTGCGACCTGAACTACCGCAAGAACCTTTGGCGGTACGGCAAGTCCGCTCCTGAGATCATGCGCGAGCTGGTGAAGTTGGCCGACATAGGCATCGCCAACGAGGAAGATTGCCAGAAGGCGCTGGGCATCCAGGCGGAGGTGGACGTCGAGAGCGGCGCCTTGGACGTGTCTGCCTACCGCGGACTCACCGAGCGCGTGCTGGCCGACTTCCCCGCCCTCAAGATCATCGCCATCACGCTGCGGGAGTCCAAGAGCGCCTCGCACAACGGCTGGTCGGCCTGCCTGCACAACCGCCAGGATTTTCTGGTGAGCCGGCACTACGAGATCACCCATATCGTGGACCGCGTGGGCGGCGGGGATTGCTTCGCGGGCGGGCTTATTTACGGCCTCCTACTGCTCCCCTCCCACCAGGAGGCCCTGGAGTTCGCCGTGGCCGCCTCCTGCCTGAAGCACTCCATCCCCGGCGACTTCGCCCGCCTCAGCGCTGAGGAGGTCAACGGCTTGCTCAAGTCGGGAGGCTCCGGCAGGGTGCAGCGGTGAGCGGATCGTGGGTTGTGGAACGTGGATCGTGGGGCACGCACCCCACAATCCACGATCCACGATCAGGTATAATCTTTCCAGGTGGTCCGCATGCGGGGTGGATCTCTAGCGCTGGCATTGGCCGCCGCGGCTGCGTTGGGTCAGCAGCCGGAAGCGCAACCCCCGCGCTTCCGCGCCCAGATCACCGAGGTGATCGTCCCGGTGACGGTCACCGATGAGAAGGGCCGCTTTGTCAGCGACCTCGCGCAGCATGATTTCCGCGTCTTCGACCAGGGCAAAGAGCAGAAGATCGTCTATTTCAGCCGCGAGCAGCGCCAGCCCGTGGTGGT
>CAYVGN010000401.1:0-3212 GCA_964451215.1 uncultured Acidobacteriota bacterium | reverse complement strand
TGTGTATAAGAGACAGCCGTGCCACTTCTCCGGCAGCGGCAGCAGCGCCTTGGCCAGAAACTCCAGCGAGTCCACGTGGACGCTGAGTTCGCCCCTCCTGGTGCGGAACAAGTAGCCGCCCGCGCCCACGAAGTCGCCCAGGTCCAGCAGGTGGAAGAGCGCAAAGCCCTTCTCGCCCACCGCGTCCCGGCGCACGTAAACCTGCAGCTTGTTTCCGCCCTGCGCCAGGTCAGCAAAGCCGGTCTTGCCGTGCAGGCGCAGGGCCAGGATGCGACCGGCCACCCGCACCGGCGGCCTCGTCTGTCCCAGTTCCTGGCTTGCCGCCCCGCCCCAGCGCTCCACGACCTCGGGAATCGTGTGCGTGGCCGAGAACTGGTGTGGGTAGGCCGCCAGGCCCAGCCCCTCGATGGCGCGCAGCTTCTCCCGGCGTTGCCGGAACAGTTCCGTCTCTAGCGGCATGGTAAACGGCGCATTATATCGCAGCGGCTCAGGAGCAGGTTGCAGGGCATCTGGCCCGGCCTGCCGGTGATCCCCCATAGGGCTGCCGAAGCCCCTGACCTGCCACCTGCCACCCTGGAACCTTGCGCATGGCGGCGGGCTCCAATAGGCTGGTATACTTCTAGCCAGACAGTAGTTGCATAGAGCATGCTCAATTTACGTTTCCTTTCCTTCCCGATCCTTCTGGCGCTGGCCGGCATCGTCGGCGGCGCGGCAGAGGCGCACGCCGCCACGGAGTTTTTCCCTCTCAAGGACCTGAAACCCGGGATGAAAGGAGTGGGGCGCACGGTCTTCAGCGGATCCCGGATTGAGGAATTCCAGGTGGAAATCCTGGGGGTGCTAGAAAACGTGGGCCCGAAGCAGAGCGTGGTTCTGGCGCGACTCTCGGGGGGGCCCCTGGAGAAGACCGGGGTGATGGCCGGGATGAGCGGGAGCCCGGTTTACGTGGAGGGGAAGCTGGCCGGCGCGGTGGCCCTGAGCTTCCCGTTCTCCAAGGAGCCGATCGCCGGGCTGGTGCCCATCGAACAGATAGCGACACTGTTGGAGCGAGCGGCCGGCCGCCAACCCCCGCCGGTGGTCAAGGTGAGCCTGCACCAGGTTCCCACCGCGACCGGGGTGGAACCGCGGCTGCTGCTTCACTCCACGGACTTGCTGCCCGCAGCCCCCGAGGAAGGCCTGCTGCTGGCTCCCGAGCAGCCGCGCCTGATGCCCATCGCCACGCCACTGGTGCTGTCCGGCTTCACCTGGCGGACCATCGAGCAGTTCGCGCCGCAATTGCGCGCCCTGGGCCTGCTGCCCATGCAGGGCGGCGGGGGCGGCTCATCGGCCGACCGCTCTCGCCCGGGCGACGCTTCCCTACTGGTGCCCGGCTCGATGATCAGCGTGCAGTTGGTGCGCGGCGACCTGGGGGTGAACGCCGACGGCAGCGTCACCTACCGCGACGGCAAGCGCATCTACGCCTTCGGGCACCGTTTCCTGGCCGCCGGGCCCACTGACCTGCCCTTTGCCGAGTCGCGGGTCATCACCGTGCTACCCAGCACGGCCAACTCCTTCAAGATTTCCGCGCCCGGCGGCCTGCTCGGAGCGATCCGCCAGGACCGCTCGGCGGGCCTGCTGGGAATCCTGGGCGAGAACCCGCGCCTGATCCCGGTGAGCATCACCCTGCGCGCCAGCCGCAGCACGGACGTGCGCTATCAGCTCGAAATTGTGAACGACCGCTACCTGTCGCCGTTCCTGCTGCAGCTCTCGGTCTTCGGCGTGATTGACGCGACCGAGCGGGCGCTGGGCGGGTCGTCACTGGCGGTGCGCGGCACCATCACGCTCGACAATGGCCTGGCCCCGGTGCGCATCGAGAACCTGTTCTCGGCCGACGTCAACCTGCCGAACCTGGCGGCCCAAACCACCGCGGTCCCGCTGGCGCTGCTGCTGCACAGCGGTTTCCCCACCATCGCGGTGCGCGGGATCGCTCTGGAAATCCTCTCCAACGACGAGCGCCGCCTGACCTCGGTTGATCAGGTCTGGAGCAACAAGCGCGAGGCCCATCCCGGGGAGCGCCTGGAGCTGACCGTGGTGCTGCGCGCGGAGAACGGGCAGGAAACGGTGAAGAAGGTGCCGGTGGAGATCCCGGCCAGCCTGGCGCCTGGTCCGCTGCAGATCACCGTGGCCGACGGCAACTCGCTTAACCTGGCCGAGGTACGCGAGCTGCCCGGCGGCTTCACGCCGAAGACGCCCGCTCAACTGGTGCGGGCCATCAACAACCTGCGCAAGAACAACCGCCTCTACGTGCGGCTGTCGCGCCCCCAGACCGCCTTCTTGCTCCGCGGCCTGCAGTTCCCGGCCCCACCGCCGTCGGTGGCCCGGGCAATGGCCAGTGAAGCCTCCGCCGGAACCAACGTGGCCACCTCGCAGGTGTCCACGCTGGCCGAAATCGAGCTGGATCCGCTTCCCTCGATGGTCTCCGGACAAAAGACGATTACGGTCATCCTCAAGCACTGACACGGACTGCAATGACACGCTTGTTCTCCAGCCGCGCTGCCGGGCGGAATCTCCCGGCAGGCTTCTGCCTTCTGGCGCTGGCGCTGCTCGCCGCGCGGGCCTTGGCCGGCGGCACTGCCTTTTGGCTGTTGGACACCTACGCCGAGTTCGCCCGGGGGACTTTCACCGGCGTTTCGCTCAGCCGGGACGGCAAGCTGTCGCTGGCGCCCCATCTGGAAGAAGTCTTCTCCAGCGACCAGGCCCTGGTTTGGGCCGCCGTCCAGGACTCGGCGGGCAACGTGTACCTCGGCACCGGCCACGAGGGTAAGGTTTTCCGGCTGGACGCCGGGCTGAAGCCGCAGGTGTTCTTCGACGCTCCGGAACCGGATGTATTCGCCCTGGCGGTGGACCGCGCCAACAACGTTTATGTCGGCACCTCGCCTGACGGGAAGGTTTACAGGATCTCCGCCGACGGCAAAGCGCAGGAGTTCTTCAACCCCCAGGCCAAATACATCTGGTCGCTGGCGGTGGAGCCGGACGGCGCGCTGTACGTGGGGACCGGAGACCGCGGGCACATCTACCGGGTGGCGCCCGACGGGCAGGGTACGGTGTTTTACGATACGCGGCAGGCGCACGTGATGAGCCTGGCGGTGACGCCAGAGCGGGCGTTGCTGGCGGGCACCGCGCCCGGCGGGCTGCTGTATCGCATCTCGGTTGCGGGCAAGGCCTTTGTGCTGTAC
>CAYVGN010000400.1:0-3226 GCA_964451215.1 uncultured Acidobacteriota bacterium | reverse complement strand
GACCGCGCGAGAGCGCAGCTTGTTCAACCTGGAGGAGAGCATTTATCTGTACGATGTTAGCGCCGCCGGGAAAGGGCGCCATTTCGGCGGGTTTCAGGCTGCGCCATGTGGCTGAAGGCGGCCTCGCAGGCACACCGCCGCGCAGGCCGCGGGGATTGAGGCCAGCCGCCGTAGACCGGGTTTTTTTCCTGCCGCGACGATCAGGACAAGCTGCCACCCTCCGCGCCGTCAGCAGCCGCAGGAGCCGTGGAAGGCCGGCTGTGCTTGGCGTCCCTCTTGACCGATTCGATGACCAGATAGAGCTTATCCGCGCTGTTGACCTTTCCTGAGACGCAGTAATAGGTGTGGGGCGTCATTTCCAGGGATTTAGTGAAGTCGTACAGGCGGTAGACCCGGCGGGTGGAATGGTCTTGCATGAGGAACACGGCACAGCTCCGGTATTCCGTCCGCGAGAGCAGGAGCAGATGATTGGCGCTGAAGTTGAACATGGATAAGTCCGTGAACGGGAGCCGCGCCTTGGGCCGCGGCTCCCGCCCCTTGGCAGCACCGTTGAGGGGTTCGCCCGGAGGACTCCTCCCGCCGGGCTATCTCACAGCGCGGTGCATGATCTGAGCCGGCCCGCATCAGGGCTGAGCAGCGGGCAGGCCCTTATGGCCTTTGCGCAGGCTTTCGCCGCCGAGCAGGAAGATGGCGGAGTTCTCCACCAAGCGGTCGGCGATGGCGGTGGCAATGGTGGTGTTGTGCAGGATGTTGCCCCACTCGGAAAAGGCCATGTTGGTAGTGATGATCGTCGAGCGGCGCAGACTGTGGCGGGCGGAGATGACCTGATAGAGCAAATTGGAGGTCTGCTGATCGAGCGCCAGATAGCCGAGCTCGTCGCAGATCAACAGGGTGGGATCGGTGTAGAACTTCAGCCGGCGCACGAGGGAGTGATCGGCTTGCGAGGCCACCAGGTGGTTGAGCATGTCCATAGCGGTGGTGAACAGCACCCGCCGGTTGGCCTGGCAGGCGCGCCAGCCGAGGATTCGGGCCAAGTAGGTCTTGCCCACGCCCGGATTGCCGATCAACACCACATTGGTCCCTTGGTCCAGGAAGTCCAGGTCGAGCAGGCGCAGGATGCGGCTCTTGGCCTGCTGGCGGGACTTGTGATGGGTGAAGTGGAACGAGTCGATCGAGTACTGGGTCTGCAACCGGGACAGGCGAAACCGTCGCTGGACGGCGCGGCCGTGCCGGGCTTCCAGTTCCAGATCGGCGAGCCACTCCACGGTGGCGGCCGGGCTGAGGTTCTTGTTGGCGGCCTCGGCCAGCACCTGCTCCAGTTGCTGGCTCATGGTGGGAAGCCGGAGCTTCTCCAGTTTGTGGGCGAGCGAGTTCATGAAGGGTCCTGGTCGGGATCGAGGATGAAGGCGTCGTAATCGACAAGCGTGAGCTGATCGGTGGCCAGTTCGTTGAGTGGCGCATCACGGAGCCGGACCGGCGGCTGCACCTGGCGCGGCGACTGCTGCTGGCGCAGGAGGTTGGCGATGTAATCGGCCCCGAAGGCGCGCGCGGCTTGGGCTTTGTCCAGGGCGGCGGCACGCAGTAGCGGTTGCCGTCGAAGTGCAGGCGCAGATCCTTGTGCACGAGCGCGACGGCGGTATCCCGATAGTCGGGCCGGATCGCCGGCAGGGGTCGCAGCGAATCGGGACGGAAGCGCTCGGCAGGCTTCTGGCGGGTTTCGCGATGGAGCCGCTGGTGGGCCACTTCGGTGAGCCACTGGCGGACTTGCCGGTTGGCCTCGGGCAGGTCGGTGATCTGGCGCCGCGGCCAGAAGTTTTGGCGCAGGTAGCCGATGCCGGCCCGCTCCACTTTTCCCTTCTCCCAGGGCGCGGCCACATGACAGGCGCGCGGCACAAAGCCGTATTCGCGGGCGAAGGCAAGAAAGCGCGGATGGAAGCGGACCAGGTTGCCTTCGTGCTCGGCCACCGCGGTGGCCAGGTTGTCGTAGGCCAGCTCGCGCGCTACCCCGCCCAGCACCTCGAAGGCGTGGAGGTGGCAGCGGACGAAGGTCTCGAAACACTGGCTATGCGTGAACTCCACGTACAGCATGCGGCTGTGGCACTCTACCAGCGAGAAGGCGTACAGCTTGCGCTTGTCGCCCTGATAGTCGAGCGCACCGAAATGGCCCCAGTCGATCTCGAAGCGATCCCCGGGCGGCAACTCGACCCGCACATAGGCCCGCCGGGTGGCAGCGGTGCGCACCTGGCGCAGGTGCTCCTTGAGGATGGTGATGCCGCCGTCGTAGCCCTGGGCCCGCAAGCGCTGCAAGATCACGACCGCGCTGGCTTCCGGGTCCTGCTCCAGCGGGGCGGTGATGGCGGCTTCGAAGGCGTCGAGTTTGCTTGGGCGCGGGCGGCGGACCGGGGCCGGCGCTGGCCGGAGCAGATAGCGGGCTACGGTGCGGCGGTTGAGATGGAGGTGGCGCGCGATCCTGCGGAGCGACCACTGCTGGTGGAAATGCAGGCGATGAATGGTGTCGATCTGCTCGGGCGGCAGCATGGTTGGGGGCCGTCTTCCGTTATGGGGCAGTTCCGGGGCGAACACCAGCAGGATGTTCTTTGCAAGACGGAGCCGGGACGGCCGGCCGATCCTCAAGTGGTTGAAAGATAAAGAGCCGGAGCGGGGCCAAGTTGTTCTTTGCAAGATCGGCCACGCCGGCACCGGCCAGCCAAACCCCAGCCGAGCAATGCTTCAGGTCCAAAGCTAAGTTGTTCTTTGCAAGATGGAGCAGGCGGCGCTTCTGGTCCCGCTGACGCTGCTGGAGGCGGTTGCGCTCGGCCGAATCCGGGTGGGCTTCGCGGTACTGGCGATCGTAGTCGGGATGGGCCTGGCGCCACTTCTTCCGGCTGTCCTGGCAGACCTGCGCATACTCGGGGTCGCGCTGGATCTTCTGGCGGTGGTAGTCGTTCTGGCGCCGCCGCTGGCAGGCGCGCTGCGTGCAGACGGCCTGTTGCGGATGGAAGGGCGACGGGGTGAACGGTTGCTGGCAGTACCGGCAGCGGCGCGTCTGGCCGCCGTCAGCACCTGCGGACGGAAGAGGCATCCGTCCATCTTCGGGTGGCGGAGGATTTAGAAACTGGCTGATTTAGAAACTGCTATAGAGTCGTACCGCGTCCCCGCCAAGGGGGCTGTCTTGGTGCACTCCCACCGCGACCGGCGCGGTGCAGTCTTCCAGCGGCGCTAACAA
>CAYVGN010000399.1:0-3227 GCA_964451215.1 uncultured Acidobacteriota bacterium | reverse complement strand
AACCTGAAACCTGAAACCCTACCGCGGCAGGAACGGGAAGCGGCGGCCTCGCTCGCCGCCGGCTTTCAGTTCCAGGTCCAGTTCCACCGTCTGGTTTTTGCGCACCACCACCTGGCGCGTCTCGCTCTGAAAGCCGCGCTGCTCGACGGTGATCCGGTGCTTGCCGGGCGGCAGCTCGAAGTTGACCGGCGAGCGGTAGTCGGTAGCCTTGCCGTCCACCAGGATGAGAGCGTTTCGGGGCCTGGTCCGCACCAGCACGCGGCCCACCACAGCCTGCGCCGGAACCGCCGCTGTCCGCGCTCCGGCCTCCGCCACCAGGTTGACGCTCACCCGCGGAGGGCTCTTATCCGAGACTTTCACCACGCGCTCCACGGTCCGATAGCCGGACTTGCGGATGCTCACCTGGTGCTCACCGTAGGTGAGAGAGTAGCGGGAGGGCGTGGTGGAGGGCTGGCGTCGGCCGTTGACGACGACTTCGGCCCCTGCCGGGTTGGTCACGATTTCCACGCTGGCGGTCAGCGGCGCGCCTTTCCCCGCGCCGGTCGCTGCCGGCGCGCGACCTGGTGTGCCTCGGGCAGCACGCGCTGGGGCCGGCGCCGCGATGCGCCCGGCTTCGGAGCCGCGCGCAGCGGGCTCGGGCCGCTGGCTCAGCTTCCAGACACCGCCCAGCGCGGCGGCCAGCGCCCCGACGCCCACCAGCGCCAGCAGCGATTTCTTCCGCCAGCCGGCTGGCGGCCACACCACCGCTTCCGGCTGCCGCCCCGGCGCGCCGGCCAGTCCCGGCGCTTCTTTTGCTGCCGGGTGGCCCGGGGCGGCCGCCGCCGGGCCGGCCGCCCACGCTGCCGCCCGCGCGCTCACCTTCCCTTCCGCGCGGCGCGCCGGGAAGGATTTCAGGTCGGCGGCCAGTTCGGCGCAGGCGGCGTAGCGCTCGTTGGGGTCTTTGGCCAGCGCCTTCAGCACCACGGCGTTCAGGCCCGGATCGAGGGCGGGGTTCACTGCTGACGGCGGCTCCGGCTGCTCGCCAATGATCTTGTAGATGACGGTGGTGATGGTGTCGCCGACGAAGGGCTTGGCGCCGGTCAGCATCTCGTACAGCACCACGCCCAGCGAGAAGATGTCGCTGCGGCCGTCCACTGCCGCCCCTTTCACCAGCTCCGGCGACATGTAAGAGGGCGTGCCCAGAACCTGGCCGGTGCTGGTGATAGCCGCCGAGGCCATCTTGGCCACGCCGAAGTCCATCACCTTGGCCACCCCGCCGGAAAGGATGATGTTGGCCGGTTTGATGTCGCGGTGGATGATCTGGCGGCCGTGGGCGTGGTCCAGCGCCGCCCCTACCTGCTCGACGATCGGGCAGGCCTGCTCCAGTGGGAGCGAGCCGCGGGCCAGCACCTTTTGTAGCGTCTCCCCCTCGACCAGCTCCATGGCGATGTAAAAAACCCCGTTGTCCTCGCCGGCGTCGTAAATGGTGACGATGTTGGGGTGGGAGAGGATGCCGGCCGCGTGCGCCTCGCGTCGGAAGCGCTTCAACATCTCCGGGTCGCCCGCTTCCAGCAGGATGGTCTTGATGGCCACGGTGCGGCCGATGGTCGGATCGTAGCCGCGGTACACCACGCCCATTGCGCCTCGACCCAGTTCGCCCTGGATTTGGTAGCGGCCAGCCTTCGCCAGAGACATGGCACACCTTCGGCTTCAGGCCCGAGGCTGAAGGCTTGAGGCTTCACCGGCCAGCGCTCCGCACAAGCGCGCTGTTGTGCTTCTGGGCTGGAAGAAGAACCAGTCGCAGGCCGGATGCAGCCGTCTCATCCGCCTCAAGCCTGTCTTGCGGACGCAGTATAGCACACGGCTTCTGCTCGGCCCTGCGGCGCCCGGGACACGCGCGTGCCACAGGTTAGCTGCACCACCAGCCCAGGGTGAGCCTGGCGCCTTTCGGCCCCGGGGAAATCTGGTAGACTCGGGCGCCAATGGACCAGAACCGCCGCGCAAGGGAGTGCATATGAGTTCACGCATCGTTTCCGCTGTTGTGCTCCTGGCCTTGGGCTTTGTCATCGTGCGCATCGTACAGCCTTACATCCAGAGCTATCAGTTCGAGGAGCTGGTGCGGCGGGAAATTGTCAATTCGCCCCGCCGCCCGGTGGCGGGCGCCATCCACCGCCGGATCGTAGAGCAGGGGCGGGCGATGAAGCTGATCATCGGCGAGGACGACGTGCAGGTGGAGCGGCTGGTGCGCGGCTACCAAGTGGAGGTCCGCTACGCGGTGCCGCTGAACCTGGCGCTCTACCGCCCCAACATCAACTTCCGCTTCGTGGCGCGCACCGCCGTCGCCGAACTTCACTGATGTGATAGACTCGAAGACACGCGCGGAAGTGGCGGAACGGCAGACGCAGCGGACTCAAAATCCGCCGGCCTTCGGGCCATGAGGGTTCAAATCCCTCCTTCCGCACCAACGCTGGCCCCACCTTTCCTGGCTCATGTGCCATCCGCCAGCGGTGAAATCCAAGGCTGTTGAACTTTACCAGCGTGCTTGACGGTGTTTCATCTTAGAATCAACCGGGAGGGTTATCAGATGCAGGACTGGCAGCCGCGGCCCTACAAGGACTACAGGTGGGTTGTTGCCGACCCTCGGTTGTTGGGCGGCGGCCTGGCCATCCGCGGCACCCGCCTTTCCGTGGCCCTGATCCTGGAGTGCCTGGCGAGCGGCATGACCCTGGAAGACATCAACGAGAGCTTCGATCACGCTTTTCCTCCTGAGGCCTTGCCGGAGGTGTTAAAAGTCGCCGCGGAACTGGCGGCGTCCGTTCATGTGGCTGCTTGACGCCAACATCGATGTGCACCTCTTGACGTTGTTGCGGGAATTCGGCGTAAAGGCCGAAGCCGCTACCCGCAAGGGCTGGGGCGCCCTGGACAACGGACAGTTGGTTTCGGTGGCCGCCGAGGCTGGGTTCAGTTGTCTTTTGACTCAGGACCGGCTCTTTGGAGAGTCGGCGGCTAATGCTTTGAAAGCCTACCCCAAGTTCTGCGTCGTCGTGGTGCGTCTGCCCCAAAAGGCCTGGCGGGAATATCGGGAGCAATTTCGCCGGGCCTGGGCCGCTTCACCGATCCAACCCGTGCCGGGGCAGACTCTTCAGTGGCCTCCCCTCGCAGGCTGAGCCTTGGCGGGACCCCCGACGCAGCGGACTCAAAATCCGCCGGCCTTCGGGCCATGAGGGTTCAAATCCCTCCTTCCGCAC
>CAYVGN010000398.1:0-3229 GCA_964451215.1 uncultured Acidobacteriota bacterium | reverse complement strand
GACGCCCCCGGGGTACTGCGGACTCGTAAAGTAAGTGACATTGGGCTTTACGCCGCCATGCCCCGTGCTTTCAGCGACCGTGGCGGCATAAACCCGCCGCTACATCCTTCTTGCGCTGCAAAGTGGCTGCCCCAATGAAACTGCCCGGCTTCGATCGCGGTAGGCGCCCCTCACATCGAATCGGCGGGTTAGAATACAGGTTTTGCCAAAGGACAAGGAGCGCAATAAATGGAGAATGTGACTATCGTCGGCTCCGGATGCGCCGGGCTGACGGCGGCGATCTACGCCGCGCGGGCCAATCTGAACCCGCTGGTGATTGAAGGCTGGGAGCCCGGCGGACAGTTGACCCTGACCACCCTGGTGGAGAACTTCCCCGGCTTCCCGGAAGGGGTGCTGGGGCCGGAACTGATCAGCCGGATGAAGGAACAGGCAGCGAAGTTCGGCGCCAGGTACCTGCGCGGCTCGGTGACTGCCGCTGACCTGCGCTCGCGCCCCTTCCGCCTGACGCTGGAGGAAGAAACGCTGGAAACCAGGGCGCTGGTCCTGGCCAACGGAGCTTCGGCGCGCCTGCTGGGCCTGCCCTCCGAGAAGCAGTTGATGGACCACGGCGTGTCCACCTGCGCCACCTGCGACGGCTTCTTCTACCGCGGCCGCAAGGTGGTGGTGGTGGGCGGCGGCGACTCCGCCATGGAAGAGTCGCTGTTCCTTACCAGGTTCGCCACCGAGGTGGCCGTCATTCACCGGCGCGACCAGTTCCGCGCCTCCAAGATCATGATTGACCGGGCGCGCCGCAACGACAAGATCCGCTTCATCCTGGACACGGTGGTGGACAACATCCAGGACCCGGCGCAGGGCGTGGTCACTGCGGTCACGCTGCGCAATGTCAAGAGCAGCGCCAGGACGGAACTGCCCACCGACGGGGTGTTCATCGCCATCGGCCACCGGCCGAACACCGAGGTGTTCCAGGGGCAGCTCGAACTGGACAAGGATGGCTACATCCTGACCCACAGCCACGTTCGCACCAGCGTCGAAGGCGTGTTCGCGGCAGGCGACGTGCAAGACCGGGAGTGGCGCCAGGCCGTCACCGCTGCCGGCAGCGGCTGCGCCGCAGCCATGGCCGCGGCGCGTTGGCTGGAGGCTCAGCAATAGCAGGATGCTGGAAAAGTGCCTCTGTTGTCATTCCAGCGAAGCGATCCCGCCGCGCGGGATGCGTCTCAACCGCGCTGGCTTGCTGGACAAGCATCCCGCGTGGCGGGATCGGGCCGATCGCGCCAAGCGGGAGCGTCGGCTCTCGCAATGGCATGCTGACAGGGCGGTGGATATTTCATGCTGATTCGGAGGCTCCTGCTCCACCTCGCCGAACGCCCTTCCATACATAATTTCATGCTGCATTCCTCGGCGGTGCGGGCCCTGGCCGGGCGCTTTGTGGCCGGGGAAACGATCGAGCACGCCCTGCGGGCCGCGGCCGGGGTCAACCAGGGCGGCCTGACGGCCACCCTCGACTACCTGGGCGAGAACGTGAGGGGCGAAGCGGAGGCCGCCGCCGCCCGCGACGTCTACCTGCGCCTGCTCGACCAGATCCACGCCCACCGCCTAGAGGCCAACGTCTCGGTCAAGCTGACCCAGATCGGCCTGGACCTTTCCTGGTCTCTCTGCCGGCAGCACCTGGAGGCAGTCGCAGAACGCGCCGCCGCCTACTCCAGTTTCGTGCGCGTGGACATGGAGGGCTCCCCCTACACCGAACGGACCCTGGAGATGGTCCGCGCCCTGCGCCGGCGCTTCCACAACGTCGGCGCCGTCCTCCAGGCCTATCTCTACCGCAGCGAGCAGGACGTGGAGCAACTGCTGGCGGAAGGCATCCGCATCCGGCTGTGCAAGGGCGCCTACGATGAGCCGGCAGAAATCGCCTATCCGCGCAAGTCCGACGTGGACGCCGGCTACCTGCGGCTTATGAGGCGGCTGCTCCCGAGCGGGCTCTATCACGCGATCGCCACCCACGACCAGCGGATCATCGAGGCCACCATCCGCTTCGCCCGGGAACAGCGAGTCTCCGCCGAGGCCTTTGAGTTCCAGATGCTATATGGAATCCGCCGCGACCTGCAGGCCCGCCTGCGCCGCGACGGCTACCGAGTCCGCGTCTACATCCCCTTCGGCGGCCAGTGGTTCCCCTACCTCACCCGGCGGCTGGCCGAGCGCCCCGCCAACCTGCTGTTCTTCCTCCGCCACCTGCTCCGGGGCTAGCCCGACTTCGGGCCAGCCCTACACCCTGTGCCACTGGCGGGCTTGACCGGGTTAGAAGCGAGAACTACACTGCGCAGCCATGGGCGCCGGAACACACCCGGCACCTGCTTGAACGCAACGCTCACGCATTGAGGAGGCCCATATGACAATACCCACCAGCGAGACACCCACCATCGTCCGCAACGCGCTCAGAGACAAATGGCCCATGCTGGCGCGCGTGGGCGCCTGGATGTTCATCTTCGTTTTCGCCTTCATGATGCTGCTGATAAACTTCGTCGAGCCCCGGGGCATTCCACTGCATTGGCGCATCGCGCCGTTGATCCCCAGGAGCCCTGCCAGGTGGTGGCTCGGACTGGGCGCCTCGTTTGGCACGGCACTATTCGTCAGCGCGTGGTTGGTTCTGATGATGGCGCTCTTCATCCGCGCCTACTCATTTCTCGTCTATAGCGACCGCCTGCAAGTGCGCATGGGTCCGTTCAAGTGGAATCTTCCCTTCAAGGACATCACCGCGGTCGAGTCCGTCAGCTTCGTGCCGTGGCCGCGTTTGGGCAGCTTTTGGCAGGACCTGAGACTGCAGATCCAGACCACGCTGCTCACCCCCCGCTACCAGCACCTCGGCCTCGGGCAGTCGCTGAGACCGCGCGCCACACTGGTGAGGGTCAAAGTGCGTGGCCGACGGTGGTGGCGTGGCTACTTTCTCGACGTCGACAATCCGGACCAGTTCCTCGCGACGCTCAACCAGGCTCTGGGGCGCTATCGAGCCGTTGAAGCGCAACTCGGAGGAACGGCCGGTTCCAGCAGCATGCCCGCGGCCAACCCATAGACGGTCCGGCGGAGCCGTTCTCGGCACTGGCCGCCCAACCTGCTGTTCTTCCTGCGCCACCTGCTCCGGGGTCAGTGCCGTGACTGATAAGAAACTTCGCAGTCGCGATGTAGCGCCGGCATCTTGCCCAATGTCACTTACTTAAGCTTGTGGGTTTGCCTGGGA
>CAYVGN010000397.1:0-3245 GCA_964451215.1 uncultured Acidobacteriota bacterium | reverse complement strand
AGATCTAGTACGGTCTCGTGGGCTCGGAGATGTGTATAAGAGACAGCCCTGGAAGCGCACGCGCCGGCGGGCGAGCCGTATCCAGCGGCTGAGGACCGGGTCCTCGGGGAACAGTTCCAGCACCAGGTCGTCGGTAAGGGCGATGTCGGCCGGGTCGCCCGAAAGCGCCACCCAGCGGAAGGGGCCGCGCCCTTCGCAGAACATCGGCCGGATGTAGGCCTGGACGAAACCGGGGAAGGAGTAGGCGTCCCGAACGCCGGCCTGGTAGGCCATGGTGCGGATGTTGTTGCCGTAGTCGAAGGTCACGGCGCCGAGTTTCTGCAGCGCCAGCATGCCCTGGACGTGCCGGGCGACCGACTCCAGGGCACGCTTCTGGTAGTCGGCCGGGTCGCGCTGGCGCAGGCGCGCCGCTTCCTCCACCGAGTAGCCGACGGGGATGTAGCCGTGGAGCGGGTCGTGGGCGCTGGTCTGGTCGGTGAGCAGGTCGGGCACGATGCCCAGCCGCGCCATCTCCGGGATCACCTCGGCGCAGTTGCCCACCAGCGCCACCGAGCTGGGTTGCTTCCTGCGCACGGCGTTCTTCAGGATGCGCACCGCTTCGCCCAGGTCCTGCACCATGATGTCGCAGTAGCCGGTGCGCAGCCGCCGCTTGATCCGCTCCGGATCCACTTCGACACCCAGGAAAGCAGCGCCGTTCATGGTGGCGGCCAGGGGCTGGGCGCCACCCATGCCGCCCAGCCCGCCACTGACCACCAGCCGCCCCGCCAGGTCGCCGCCGAAGTGACTTCGGGCCGCGGCCGCAAACGTCTCGTAGGTACCCTGCAGGATCCCCTGCGTCCCGATGTAGATCCAGCTCCCCGCGGTCATCTGGCCGTACATCATCAGCCCGGCGCGTTCCAGCTCGCGGAAGTGTTCCCAGTTCGACCAGTGGCCCACCAGGTTGGCGTTGGCGATGAGCACGCGCGGAGCGAACGGGTGCGTGCCGAAGACGGCCACTGCCTTGCCCGACTGCACCAGCAGCGTCTCGTCGTTGCCCAGCCGCTGCAGCTCGGCCACGATGGTGTCAAAGCAGGCCCAGTTGCGTGCCGCTTTGCCCGAGCCGCCGTAAATGATTAGCTCCTCAGGCTTCTCGGCCACTTCCGGGTCCAGGTTGTTCATCAACATGCGCAGGGCTGCTTCCTGGTGCCAGCCTTTACAGGTGAGCCCGGCGCCGCGGGGGGCACGGACAGTGCGGGGAAGAGCCTCGGTGCTCATGGAACGCTCCTCCAACTCTGGAACAGATGTTAGCACGCCCGCAGGCGGCCATCGCCAGCGCGCCCTGGCGGCACGATCAGCTTTCAGCCACCCGCCTGTCGGCTCTTCGGCGGGCAGCGCTTGCCGGCCCAACCCAAGCGCGTGATTGGCGGGCGAAGTGCTACACTGGTTTCTGAATCACCGGAGCCGAGGGGGCTCGAGGTCGTGCTGCGAATCGGGCGGCTTTGCCGGGCCTGGGTGGTTCAGAAGGCACTGGCGGCCCAAGCCAGCTGCTTTTGCCATCCACAGGGGGAGCGGCAATGCGAGAGATAGACCGGCGCAATTTTCTCTGGCAAACGCTGGGGTTGGTGTCGTTGTCGCCGCAGGGCTCTTGCCGGCCGGCTGCGCCGGCAGCGGACGAGCCGCGCATGCGGCGCCGGGATTTCGCGCCCGCGTACCTGCGTGCGGAGAGGAGCGGCCTGCTGGCCGAGCGGGAGAAGCAGCTCCAGACAATCTTCTCCGCATGCCGGCTGTGTCCCCGCCAGTGCGGCGTCAATCGCCGCAAAGGCGAAAAAGGCGTCTGCCAGTCCACCAGCCGCCTGAAGGTTCACAGCGGGCATCCCCACTTCGGCGAGGAGCGGCCCCTGGTGGGGCGTGGCGGCTCGGGCACCATCTTCTTCAGCCGCTGCAACCTGCTCTGCGTCTTCTGCCAGAACTGGGAGATCAACCACCGGGGCGACGGCGAGTACATCACTGAGGAGCAACTGGGGCGGCTGATGGTAGCGCTGGAGGAGCGCGGCTGCCACAACATCAACCTGGTTACCCCCACGCACGTGGTGCCAAACATCATCAGCGGCCTGCGCTACGCCATCCGCATGGGGCTGCGCGTCCCGCTGGTCTACAACACCGGCGGCTACGACCCGGTGGAGATCGTGCGCCTGCTCGACGGAATCGTGGACATCTACCTCCCCGATTACAAGTACACCGACGGCGCCAAGGCGGCCAAGTATTCCTCCGGGGCGGCCGACTACCCGGAAGTGGCGGCAGCGGCCATTGAAGAGATGCACCGGCAGGTGGGCGAGCTGGTGGTGGATGAGCGCGGCATCGCCCTGCGCGGCCTGATCATCCGCCACCTGGTTATGCCCGAAGATATCGCCGGAACCGAGAAATTCGTGCGCTTCGTAGCCGAGCGGCTGACCCGCAGCACCTACGTCAACATCATGCCGCAATACCATCCCGCCCACCTGGCGTGGCAGTACCCGGAACTGTCGCGGCGCATCACCGCGGCGGAGTACCAGCGCGCGCTCAACTGGGCGCGCCAGTACGGGCTCACCCGGCTGGACAGCGGCTGAGACCCCACAGCGCGGCCAGAAGCCGGAGCCAGCCGCTTCTCCGTGGCAGCAGCGTCCCCAGTCGCGGACCCCAGTCGAGATCAGAACAAAGGAGAGGCAGCAATGAAGCAGAGAGGCATGTCGCGGCGAACGTTTCTGGGCTCTACGGTCACGGCGGCGGCGGTCGCCGGCGCGACCGGCGCAAGCAGCCGCGCCGTGGCCCCGGTGGAAAAGCGCGAGCAGGCCCGGGTTCACGTCGTCTACCTGGCCCGTCCAAACCCCACCTGGCCGCGGCCCGATTTCCAGCCGCAGCAGGATATCAGCCGCATCCAGGCCGCGCTGGCCGCCTTTGAAGCCAGACCGGAGCCGGCCATGCGCTTTTTCGGGCACAACCTGGTGCGTGTCCCCGAGGACCTGGCGGGCGTCGAGCAATCCTTCGCCGAGGCCGACGGGCTGCTGGTGTTCAACCTCACCTCCGGCGTCCTGAACCTGCTGGACCCTCTTACCCAACTGGGCGCGCCGCTGGTGCTGTTCTCGCAGCCCTACAGCGGGCACGACTGGTCGCAGGGGGCGGCGCTGCGGGCCAAAGGCCGCCTGGTGGAAGTAGTGGCCAGCAGCGATCTTGCCGATCTGGCTTCGCCCTTGCGGGTGCTGGCGGCCCGCCACCGCTTCCGCCAGAGC
>CAYVGN010000396.1:0-3273 GCA_964451215.1 uncultured Acidobacteriota bacterium | reverse complement strand
CCAGTTGGCGTGGTCCAGCCCCATCTGGGTGGAAGCCGCCCCGAGGTAGGCCCATCCGGGAGGGGTGGCGGGCGTTTGCTGTTCGTGGACTTGACAGGCGTGATAGTCTATAACTAGAAGGCATTATGACCGCGGATTGGTGATGCCAACCTGTGGGCTTCCGCCTCACGGGCGGCGCCTGGACGCTGCCCCGACCTTTGAAAACTGAAGCGGAGGACGCCCAGCGCAAGGCCAGGCGCTACGGTTAAGAGCCTGCGGCGGGGTACTGAAGTCGGAGCCGGCGAAGGGTGGAAAGCCCGTGAGGGGTAGCGCTCGCAGCGCTAACGCACGGCCAGCGTCACGGTGTTGCTGGGGACGCCGCTTTGATACAGAACCAGCGGGACGGCGGAGCCGGGCGTCACCCCCTCCGGGACCTGCACGTTCACCTGGTAGAGACCGACGAAGTTGGGCGCCAGACCCGCAAAGTGCACCACCGCCGGCTTCCCCCCAACGCTCGCCGTCACCGGGAGGATTACTTGTGCCAGGGGCGGCGCCGCAGGCGCCGGCGCCCCGGATGCCACGGCCGGCTGCGTGGCGCCCAGCCCGGTCGAGAACACCTGAACCACATCGCCGGCGGCCGCGGGCGCGGAGGCGTCCACCAGCCGTCCCTGCAGATCCAGAATGGCTCCCTGTCCGGTGCCCTGTTGGTTGACGGTGAAAATTCCTGGGCGCGCCGCCGCCACGGTGATGGTCTCCGGAACGGTAATGGCCTCCAACCCGTCGCGGCGAACTCTCACCACCGCGTGGGGACGGCTGTTGGGCGCTAGCTCGAAGGGGAGTTGCGCGTTGATCTGCCCGTCGCTGGAGAAGAACAAGGGTGCGTCCACGCCGCCGATGTTCAAGGTAGCGCCGCCGAGGGTGGTTTCCAGAGGCAGGCGCGAGGCAAAATTCTGCCCCAGGGCCAGGTTCCGGCCGAACACGGAGACGATGGCCCCGGGCGCCAGCGCCTCGCCGCGGGCAAAACTGGCGCCGTTGACGATGCCGCCGGCAAACAGCGCCGGGGCCGTGGGATTGGCCTGCACCTGTCCCTGGGCCTGCACCATGGCCTCAGCCAGCGGCGGCAGCGTGGCCCGCACCGTCACCGTGATCTGCACGGCGGCGGTCACCGGCCGCCAGGTGCCTGTGTAGATGCCGTTGCGCAGGCTCGTCAGCGCCAGCGGCGGATCGCCGTTTGAGAAACTGGCCAGCACGGTGGCGTTGCCCACCGCCCTCCCACAATCGTCCAGCACTTGCAGCTCGATGGATGTAGGCCAACCCACGGGCGAGGCGAAATTAGCCCTTAAGGTGCGGTTGACCGCCAGCAGCCGTTGCGGAGCGCACTGCTGCGCGCCGTCCGCACTGGCTGAACTTGCGCCTCCCACGGAAGCGGGGGCGAGAAATGTTGCCGCCGCCGGAGCCGGCGTCACCAGGAACAAGACTTGGAGCGCCTGCGCAGGCACCGCCTGGGAGGGATTGTCGAGATCATTAAATTGCAGCGCCAACTGCCCGCGGTAAACGCCCGGAGATAACGAGCCCAACGTGGGCTGCACAACGATGGTCCTGGGGTCGGCAGCGGAGAGCACCAGGTTGGGGGGCAAGATCTCCAGCCAATCTCCGCCCTCCAGAGTGAACAAGCCGCTGCGTGCCTCGATCCTGCTGGGCGCCGAAGTGCTCAAGCGAACGGTCTCGGAGCCCGGCGAGAACGTGCCCGCCTGCGCGGCGAAGATCAAATTCGCCGGGCGCACTACCACTCCGGGATGGCTCCCCGGCGGCAACACATTTAGCGTCACCGTCACGAACTGCGGTGAGTTGCTGGCTCCCAAGGCGTTGATGCGAACTAAGCCGCTGTATTGTCCCGCGCGCAGCCCGGAAACGTTCACCGCTGCCTCCACCAGCGGCACTTCGAGCGAAGCAGCATCGCTGCGCCCGCTCGTGGGCGCCACGATAAGCCAGTTGCCGCCCGAGAGCGCCGCGGCCTGCACGGTCCAGCTCATGACACCCTCGCCGGCATTGAGGACCCCGAAGGTTTGCGAAGGTACGGCCGCGCCGCCTTCTACGCCCGTGAACAGCAGCCCGCTCTCGCTCACCAGGATGCTCTGCTTCACCTGCGAGACGAGCAGAGTGGCGGTTACCCTCTCCGTCTGGCTCGTGGCCGGACTCTCCACAGTCACCGAGCCGGTGTACACACCCGCCTGCAAACTGCCAACGACAGTGCTCACCCGAACGGTGGCCGGTGAGGTGGCCGAGGCCGATCCCGATATCGGCGAAACTTCCAACCAGTTCCCGCCCGCGGTGGCCTCGGCCCGTGCCGTCCAGTTTAGTGTGCCGCTGCCGGCGTTGCTGATCTGGATCGTTCGCGCCGGTGGGTTTCCCGCTCCAGCCGGTATTTCAAAAGCCAGTGACCCGGGCGTTACAGTGAGCTTCGGAGTCAGGGCAGCCTGAACCGTCAGGCTGACTGCCACACTTTGCATCGCCGGCGTGCCCAAAGGAACCTGGATAGTGATCGTTCCCTGGTAGGTCCCGGGCGCCAGGTTCGCCACGTTTACACTGACGGCAATCAGCCCCGGAGTTGAGCCCGCCGCGGGGGAGACGGAAAGCCAGCCTCCGCCGCCGGCCACGGCGGACGTCGAGGTTGAGGCGCTCCAGCCCAGTCCCGTGACCGGGCTGGAGAGGGCAACCTGTTGTGCGGCCACCGCCGGCGCGCCGGCCGGCGCGGAAAAATTCAAGCTGGTGGGCGTCACGGAAACGGGAGGCGCGGACGTAAGAACTCTGCGGACTCGATGATTCTTGTTGTCGCTCAGCAGGATGTTGCCCAGCGAATCCACTGCTATGCCGGAGAGGCCCGCCAGGGATGCGCTGGTCGCCGCCCCGCCATCTCCGGAAAAACCTTCCTGGCCGTTGCCCGCTACGGTGACGATCGTGCCGCCGGGACTCACCTTGCGAATGCGAAAATTGAGCGCATCGGCGATGTAGACATTCCCCGCGCCATCCACGGCCACTCCGGTGGGAAGATTCAGGGAGGCATTCAGCGCCGGACCGGCGTCGCCGGAGAATCCCCTGACTCCATTGCCTGCCAGCGTGCTGATGGTCCCGCCGGAGCTGACTTTGCGGATGCGCTGGTTGCTGGTATCGGCGATATACAGGTTGCCGGGCACGTCCGCTGCCACGCCACTGGGCCCGGCCAACTGTGCCGCTGTAGCCGGGCCACTGTCACCGGAAAAACCGAAGATCCCGTTGCCGGCCGCGGTGCTGATC
>CAYVGN010000395.1:1531-3283 GCA_964451215.1 uncultured Acidobacteriota bacterium | reverse complement strand
TTCCAGCTTTCGGCCAACGTGCGCAGCCCGCGCCGCATCGCCGAGCTGGTCAACCGCGTCTGGGACCTTTACGCGCACCTGGCCAAGCAGGACCGCCCGAGCGGCTCGGGCTTGGCCGAGATTGACGAGGATGCCAGCGATCAGGTCCTCTACTGCTCCGCTGTGCCCGGCCCGGAACTGGATCAACTGCTGGCAACCCTGAGTGAGCGCGGGGGCCTGGCCATCATCTGCCTGGGAGACAGGGCCCCGGAGTATGTCCCCGAGGCGCTGCGCCCTCGCCTCCTGACGGTCTCGGAAGCCAAGGGGCTGGACTTTCACTCCGTCTGCATCCTTGATCCGGGCAAGCACCTGGACCGCGTCATTCGCTCCAGCGACCGGCTCCGGCGGGATTCTGAGATTGAGCCCCTCAGCAAGCGCCTGGCTATTGACCAGTTGCGCGTGTCCCTCAGTCGCCCCGCCGAGCGCCTCTACTGGTTGGACGTCAGCCCTTCCGACAGGATCGTGCGCAACAGCCTGACGTTCTTGAACGGAACGCCAACCGGACTGGAAGTTTCTCCCGCTGTCCCGGCGGTGATTCTCAAGACGCTGGAGGAGGAGCTTCTGGACGCGGAGGAGCGCGTCCGGCTGTGCGAGAGCGATGCCCGCCAGTACCTGGCGGTCAAGCCGGAAATGGCGTGGTCCCGAGCCAAGCAGGCGGTGGCGCTGCTGGGTGATCCCGGGTCCAAAGACGCCGTCCAGGACGAGACCGTTCGCCAGTCCGCCCACCTGACGTTGGCCCAGGTTTCCTTCTGTCTCGCCTTCCGGAAGGCAGCGTTGGCGGTGGAGTTGGGGCGGCCCGACTTCTTCCGGGAGGCGGTCGAGCATGCGGGAATGGCCGCTCGCCGCGGTCTGGCCTCTATCATGCTCACCATTGCCAGCCTGGAGCGGGCCCCGACCGAGCAGAAGCTGACCGCCCTGGTGAATGTGGCAGAGGCCCTGGTCCGCTATCAAGACGCGCTGGAACCATGGCTTTCGGCTGAGATCGCCAGCCGGGCCGCTGGCTGGGTGGAACAGCTTGAGGGTGCGCTTTCCCGAGTGGAACTGGCCGGCCATCTCCTCAACCTTTTGCCCTCTCTCTACCGTATCTTCAGCGTGTTGCGCGCTGACGAGCGCCTGCGCAACGCCCAGCAGGCAGCCGTTCAGACGCTGATGGCGGCCAGCGCCTATCGCCAAGTCCTCGACTTGCTGCCGCGCCTTCCTGAACCGCAGCCCAGGCTTCAGGCCCAGTGCTATGAAGGCCTAGGGGACTACCGCGCGGCGGCTGAAGGCTACCGCAAGGCGGGAAGCGCCAAAGATGCTCTCCGCAACTACCGGGCCATACCCGACCTGGAGCAGGCGCTCGCCCTCCTTGCCGAGGTGCCCGACCACCCTGCCGGCGAATCGTTGCGTTGGGTCCAGAGGATGCAGAAGCTGGTGGCGCAGAGGCCCGAGAATTTCACCCGCCTCGTCACCCCAGCAGAGAAGAAGCTTCTGGAAGAACTGCTGGAAGCCAGCCTCGGCGTTTCTCGAAAAAAGAAAGCTGCCCCCAGGCAAGCCGGCACTGGGCGGAGGCCGGGCCGCCCACGGAAGACCCCGGCACCACCGGATCGCGGGCTGGGTGGCGCCTAGAGCCGGCGCCCTCCAGCAATGTAGCGGCGGCCTTGCGCCGCCAGCCTGCCCAGGGCGGCCACAAGGGCCGCCCCTACGGTAGCCGCGATGTAGGGGCACGTGCCT
>CAYVGN010000395.1:0-1431 GCA_964451215.1 uncultured Acidobacteriota bacterium | reverse complement strand
GGCCGCCCCTACGGTAGCCGCGATGTAGGGGCACGTGCCTACCCAGGGCGGCCACAACGGCCGCCCCTACATGCCCATAGCGGTCTAGGAGGCCCGACGATGGCCGGCCGTCTGCTCCTTGATCGCCGCGGAGGCCGCCAGCGTTGGAATCGGCGGCTGCGGCCGTTCCACCCGGCCAGCCATGGACTCCAGCGCCAGGCGTTCGGCTTCCCGGCAGAAGCTCAGGCGCCCGGCCTCGCAATCGAAATCCACCTTCACCAGGTCGCCCGCCCGGACCTGCTCGCTGGCAATCAGGTTTGACAGCGGGTAGACCAGGTGGCGCTCCACGGCCCGTTTCAGGTGTCGGGCGCCGTACTTCAGGTCGGTGCCTTCCCGCAGCAGGAAGTCCTTGGCCGGGTCGGTGCACTGGAACAGGAACTGGACACCCTGCGGCGAGAAAAAGATGCGCTGCTGCACGTAGCGCAGTTCCAGGTCCAGGATCTTGCGCAGCTCCTCCGATCCCAGCGGCCGGAACACCACGACCCGGTCAATCCGGTTCAGGAACTCCGGAGTGAACTTCTTTCGGGCAGCCTCCATGCCGGCCCGCGCAATCTTGTCCCAGAGCTTTTCCTCGCGCGCCGGCGACGCGCTCACAAAACCCATCTTCGGCGACATGATGGAGGACATCTCTGCCGAGCCCAGGTTGCTGGTCAGGAAGACCATGGCCTGGGAGAAATCCACGCGGCGGTTGTCGCCCAGGGTCAGTGTGGCCTTGTCCAGGATGCCCAGCAGGAGGTTCCAAAGCGCGTCAGACGCCTTCTCCACCTCGTCGAACAGAACGAAGCTGAGCTTGCACTGGTCGGTGTGGTGCTGGCTGAGTGTCTCCTGGCTGAGCAGCGGATGTGTTTCCCGGTGACCCAGGTAGCCCGGCGGGGAGCCAATCAGCTTGGCGATCTCGTGGCTGTGCTGGAACTCCGCGCAGTCAATCTTGATCACGGCGCGGGCATCTCCCACCAGGGCCTCCGCCAACGCCTCCACCAGCCGCGTCTTGCCCGATCCCGTTGGCCCCATGAACAGAAAGGTGCCCACCGGCCGGCCGGGGCTGTTCATGGCCGCCAGGTAGGTCTGGTAGCTCTTCACTACCTGCTCGATGGCTTCCTCCTGGCCGACAATGCGCTGGCGAAGCTCGCGCTCGAGCCTTTCCGCCTGCCTGCCAATCAGATTGGCATTGAGAACCTTCAGCATGCGACTCACCGCCTTCAAGCCGGTTCCTCCCGAATCCCGTAGTAGGCAAGCAGCCTGCCAAAGATGGCCATCACCAACCGCCTCCACTTCCATAGATGCTGCCAGGGGCAGGGAGGTTCCCAGGCCCCGGCGGCAGCCAGGATTTCCCCTATTGGACACACTGTGTGCGGGGTAACACGCCGGTTACCCCGACAGACTGGGCCCGGA
>CAYVGN010000394.1:0-3293 GCA_964451215.1 uncultured Acidobacteriota bacterium | reverse complement strand
CGCCGTCAGGGTCGTCTGGCATCCCCTTCTCCGCAACTCCTCGATGAGCGGGGCCAGCACCAGCACGTGCGGCGCGTTGTCCAGGTCAATCCAGACTCGCATCGGGGACACCAAGCGCCCGGCACAGAGCGGCCAGGGCGTAAAACATCCAGGCCTGGGTCCAGCGCAGATAGCAAACCCGGTTGGTGTACCAGCGCAGCTTCTGGTAGTAAAAAAGGCCCGTCCGAGAGCGCAGGTGCTCCAGGCTCCACGCCGCCTCGCCGCAAGCCTTCTCCAGCGCGCCGGCATCCGCGGGAGCAAATTCCAGGTACGTCAGGATGGCCTGCGCGGCTGAGTGCGTGTCAATCGGATAGACCGCGGCGGAATAGTATTTCGGCGTCCCATCCGGCAGGAACAGGTTACGGTCCCAGAACTGGTAGCCGCGGGACACCGCCGGGATAACCGACCGGTCGCCGCTCCAACGGACATAGCGCGCGAGCGCAACCAGGTTGTAGCCGCTGTGGAAATTGTCAACCCACCGCTGGCCCGGCTCCTCCCCGTATGCCCAGGAACCATCCGGCCCCTGCCGCTGAATGGAGAAGGCAACCACTTCCCGTGCCAACTGGCGCAGACGTTCCTGGCCGGAGTGGGCATAGACGCGCGCCAGCAACGCGGCGCCCAGCAGGTTTACGTTATGGACGCGGCTTCCGTCCCCCGGCACGTAACCTATGAAAGCCTCGCCGCCTCTTTGGCAAAGCAGGTCATTTTCCAGAAAATCACAGACGGAGCTGGCGGCCTCAAAATAGCTCTCATTACCGATTTCTTCGAATGCATCCAGAAGGGCATTGGCCGCAAAAATAGAGCAGATTGCATTAGGTGTCCCTTTGGGCGCGAAAAAATAGCGCGACTGCCAGTCGAAATTATAACCCCAGCAGCGGCCGGAAAAACCGGCTGCGCTGGAGCGCAGGAGCCAGGCGAGCAGCGCGGCAGCCTCCTCGCCGAGAGCGGCCCGGCCCGTTGCCCGGCGGAGGTGCAGGAGCCCGGAGACACAGAGGGCGATCGCTTTCGGGTTCCGGGCACGCGGGACCAGGAGCAGCGGCCGGAGGTTGAAGGGGGAGCGCCGGAGGGCCTGGGTCCAGGCCAGCCGCGCCCAGCGAGAGTGGCGCAAGGGAACAGAGCGGAAGAGGCGGCTCTCCAGGGCGTCGAACGGATCGTAGCCGGCATAGTCGAGCGCCCGCAGATAGTCATGAAGGGCCGCGGCCGCCGCCGCGCACTGCTGCGAGAGACTTTGGCGGTCCGGCGCCGGTGCCGCTGCGGGCACTCGGGTGGGCTGCAGGCCAGGTTGCATGTCGCGGCGGTCGAAAGGGTTCAAAGGGCGCTTCAATCACCCGGTCCCGGGATTGTGCTCGCCTTCCAGGTCGGCCCAGGAGATGGGGATTCTCCGGCCTGTGGCGATGGCGGTGGGGAGGCGCAGGGTCGCCAGCGCTCCGAGGAATTGCTGATCCGGCGGGATGGGAGGGGTGGCGATCTTGCCCTCCACGTACTGGCAGAAAGAACGGACGCATTCTGCGTGCCCCTTCCCGCTCGTGTGCATGGAGCGCGCCTTGCCTCCGCTTGCCTGGCGGATGCTAGAGAAATCCTCGATAATCACCAGGTGCGCGCCGGCATAAACCTCTATGCGCTCCTTACCCACGCCAGGGTCGCCCTGGACCGCGTGAAAAATGCTGCCTACGGAGCCGTCGGCAAGCTGGACGGTGATCACCACGTCTTCCGCGCAGCCTTCCCGGGCCTGTGCGGTCACCGAAACCGGCGCAGCATCGGCCAGGAAGCAGAGAAAATCCAGGAAGTGGCAGCACTCGCCCAGAAGCCGGCCGCCGCCTTGAATCGGGTCGTTGAGCCAGTGCCCGGGAGGCAGCCAGGCGTTGTTGACCCGGTACTGAATCAGCATGGACTTTGCGCCCGCCAGGTGTTCCCGCGCACGGAGGGCGGCCGGGGCAAAGCGCCGGTTGTAGGCGACCAGGAATTTCGCTTCGCTCCGGCGAAAGGCGGCATAGACCGCCCGCAGGTCCGCCTCGTTCAAGGCCAGCGGCTTCTCCAAGAGCAGGTGCTTGTGCCGGAGCAGGCAGGCCTGCGCCAGCGACGCGTGGGTGTCATGGCGGGTGGCCACAAACACCGTGGACACAGCCGGACTGCTGATGACCTCCAAGGGATCGGTGGAAGCGAAGGCAAAGCCGTACTTCTTCTGAAGGTAGGCGGCATGGTGGCCGTGGCGGGTGGCGAGGCCTTCGAGCGAGGCGGCGTACCGCCTCAGGAACGGCAGCCGGTAAGCCTGTGCAAAATTGCCCGCCCCGATCAACCCCGCGTGGACCCGGTCGTTTCTGGCAGGCTCCTGCCTGACGGGCCGGGGCGGCGCGGTTACTGTGGCGGCCGCGCCCTCGTACTGAAAAAGCACCGCGACCAGCGGCTCAGTGGGACTCCGCAGCAGCCGGTAGGCTTCTGGCGCTTCCCTCAGCGGCTTGCGGTGGGTGATCAGGGGCCCCACCCGCACCTGGCCACTGACGAGCAGGTCCAGGAAGGCTTCCATGTTGCGCTTCTCGGTCCAGCGCACGTAGCCGTAGGGATAGTCAATTCCATGGCGCTCGTACAGTTCGTCGTAGCGGCCCGGGCCGTAGGAGCGGGAGAGGCGCAGCTCCAGCTCCTTCTCGTAGAACGGCTGCCGCGGCAGGTCCATGGGGAAGGCGCCCAGAACCACAATGCGCCCCCGGTCGCGAGCGATCTCGCCGGCCAATCTCACCGGCTCGTTGCTGCTGCTTTGGGCCGCCAGCAACACCACGTCCACGCCCTTGCCGCCGGTGAAGGCCAGGACCTCGCGGGCCACATCGAGCTGCTCGGGCAGCAGGGCTCGGTCCGCGCCGAGCTGCTCGGCCACGGCCAAGCGGTGGGAGCTGAGATCAACGGCGATCACCCGGCACCCGCACGCCTTCAGGATTTGCGCGGCCAACAGGCCCATCAATCCCAGCCCGATGACGCAAACGATTTCCCCCACCTGCGCGCCCGCCTGACGCACGCCCTGAAGCGCAATGGCGCCCACCGTGGCAAAGGCCGCTTCGTCCAGGGGCAGCGGGTCCGGAACCCGGACGCAGAGGTTCACGGGCACGAAGACCAGTGGGACCAATGGCTCTGACGCTGTTGCGAACTACAAGACGGGCTACAATGATTCAACTAATTCGCTTACAGTCACGATGGACGCATTCGCCGATTCTAACAACAGACCAGTTGCATTCTTTGCGCACAGAACCCTAACAACCCCCATC
>CAYVGN010000393.1:0-3301 GCA_964451215.1 uncultured Acidobacteriota bacterium | reverse complement strand
TAGGCTTTAGGCTCTAGGCTTTAGGCTCTAGGGCTTTAGCTTTTAGTGATCAGCGACCAGCCTTTCCTCGTCGCCGCCGCGTTCACAGGCTGGGGCCGAAGAACACGGCGTTCATGAACATGCGGGTGAGGCGCGGCCAGAGCAGGCGGAAGTTGGGGTCGTCGGGGAACAGGATGACATGGCCGCGCCCCACGTTCTCGTCAATCAGGTAGGCGGAGCCGGCCAGGCGCTTCTCCGTCTCCGGCCAGACGAACCCGCTCTGCTGTTGCCCGTGCCGGGGCTGGCACGGCGACCGCGGGGACCAGCCCGCCCACCAGCGCCCACAGCCACACCGCCCGCACTACCTGCTTCATCGCCCCGCCCTCCTGCCCTTCGAGATTCCGCCAAGCGATTGAGCGCCCGCCACTTGCCGCGGCGATCCTGGAGCTGGGAGCCCTTTGCGCATGCCAAAGAAACGGGAGTATACCGGAATTCGCCGCCAAGACCCAAAGGCCGGGGCGGCTCCAATCTCCTGTCTTGCCCGGGATTGTTGCCCCTTGTTCTGCTCGTGTTATACTGCTTGTGTTTCAAGAAAGTGGGTTCGCTTGCTCCGCAGGTAGTTTGCTTGCTGCCTCACTCGACTCCGCTAATTGGCACGCCGTCTCGAAGCAGTTTTCCGACCGGCTGAGCTGAGGCTGGGCGGACGCGCCCGGCGGCATCCCAAGGGAGAAAGAATGAAAAACATATATGTCGGAAACATGAGTTTCCAGACAACGGAAGGGGACCTGCGGGCCATGTTCGAGCAGTTCGGGCAGGTCACGCGGGTGCACGTGGCGACCGATCGTGCGACGGGTCGTGGCCGGGGGTTTGGCTTCGTAGAGATGGCCAACGACGAGGAAGCGGAAAAGGCGATCGCCGCGCTGAACGGCAGGGAACTGGACGGGCGCCTGCTGACGGTGAACGAAGCGCGTCCCCGCGTGGAACGAGGCGGGCCTCGTGGCGGGGGCCGTGGCGGTTACGGCCGTCCCCCGCGCTCTCCGCGCTGGTAACCCGGACCCGGGGCAGTCTCGACCGCGACTGGCGCCGGAAGTGCCCTCCCCACAGGGTCGCAAGACGGGCAGGGCGCAGAAGAGCCGCGGCAGCCGGGCCGCGGGCCGGATAGAAACCCAGCCGGCCAGGCGGCACCGCTGCTCTCACAGTTTTTCTCTACGGTGGCTCGGCTGGCGCCACCAGCGGTGTCCGGCGCACCCGCATCTGCTGTTGTCTCTCATCCCAGTCGAATAGGTAGTCGCCTGGCTTCAGGTCCGCGCTCTCCTTTTCGCGCGCCCCGACGAAAACGTAGCACGTCCGTGGCTCTGCCTACCGAACCGCGAGGTGGATGAGGTTGCTGGCCCGGCCGGCCATGAGGAGCTGAACGGGCACGGCGTCGCCGGGCGCAACCTCGGCCGGGATTTGCACGTTGAGCTGGTAGAGCCCGGCGAAGCCGGGGGCCAGGCCCGAGTACCGGACGCGGGCGGCGAGCCCGCCCACCGTCACCTCGGCGGGTGTGAGGGTGGTGGAGGCGGTAGTGGCGGCGGCGCCGGCCGCCACCTCCGGCGTCACGGCGCCGAAGCCGGTGCCGTAGAGCAGCACGATGCTGTCCCGCGCCGCGGGGTTGGCGGCGGAGATGGCCGAATAGTCTGCTTTGAGCGCCGCGGGGAACAGGCCGGGAGCTGCTTGCGCCAGTGGCACCGTGACCGGCGCGCCCTCCACCCCGTTGCGCCGGATCACCACCGCCACCTCCGCGCCCTGGAGGCTGAAGGGGGCCTGCGCGTTGATCTGCAGCGGCGAGACGTAGAGCAAGGGTGCCGGGACGCCATTCAGCAGCACCTGCGTTCCGCCCAGCGCGGTGGGTAGCGGGAAGCCGGAGGCAGCGGCGGTGGTGTCGGCCAGGCCGACACCGAAGATGGACAGCAGCGAGCCGGCGGCGATGGCGGCACCCGAATAGGAGGCTGCATTGGTTGTGCCGCCGGGGTTCGCCGCCGGGATGGTGCCGCTCAGCGAGGACTTGGTGACGGTGAGCGCCAGGGAAGTCACTTCGCCCGCCCGCACCACGGCCTGCGCAGCAGGGATGGCCACGGTGTTCCCGCGGAATCCGGTTACCGTGTAGCTGCCGGGCTCCAGGTCCAGCCAGCCAAAGGCGCCGGCGCCGTCCACGGTGGTCGAGGCGGAGCCGCCCGGGCCCTGCGCCACCATGCGCATGCCGTCCAGGAGCAGCGAGCGCGGCTCACCGCTCACCTCGACCTCGCCCAGGATGTGGCCGCGCGTGGGCGCGCTCTTCCAGCGCAGGTCCGGGACCTGGGCCGAGCCCAGGCCGGCGAAGAAATCGCCCGCCCGGGTATAGAACTGGCTGTTCTCGGCCGGCGGGCTGCCCCCGGTGCCGCACAAGCTCCAGTTGGTGCAGGCGTAGGAGTAGAAGACCGCCCCGCCCAGCGGCGCCGCCCCCTCCGGCGTCGCCAGCACCCGCTGGGCCTGCGCCAGGGTGTTCTCGATGCTGTTCAGGTAGGCGGCCACCCCGGTCGCGATCATGCGCCCCACCTGGTTGTCGCGCTCGAACTTCAGCCAGTTGTTGAACCAGCTCTTCTGCTGCTCGAGGTGCTCGCGGTTGTAGTTCATGGGCAGGCCGAAGTCCAGGAGTCCTTCTTTCAGCCAGGCGACCCAGTCCTGCATCACGCGGGTGTAGGCGGAGCTGCGGGGCCAGTCGGCCAGGGAGGCTGGCGCGTCGCCCCAGGGGATGAGCGCCGCCGACACCCGAATCTGCCGCCGGAAGCGCACGGCGCGCAGGTAGACCTTGCGGACCAGCGCCGTCACCTGCTGCCGGCGGAATTCGCCCCACTGTGGGTCGTTGGCAGCCGGGGAGCCGGTGCGGGCGTAGAGGCGGTTGAAGCGCTCCAGGCTCACCGGGTTGTAGCCCCAGCCGGCGTTCCCGGTGGTGTTCTCCGAGTAGCGGACCAGGTCCAGGTGGATGCCGTCCACGGCGTAGTTCTCCACCACGTGGTGGATGACGTCGGCGGTGTAGGCGGCAGCGTCGGGATGGCCCAGGTCTACCCAGTAGTTGTTGTTGGCGGCCAGCGTCTGGCCGGTGTCGCTGAGCGAGATCCAGTTGTCGCGGCCGGGGGCGTTGGGGCCGTGCAGGTTCAGGAGGTGGCGCGGGTCGGAGGCCGCCTCCGCAGCGGCGCCCACTGGCGCCACCGCGAACCAGGCGTGCACCTCGATGCCGGCGGCCTGCGCCTTGGCGATGACGTCGGCCAAGGCGTCGAAATCGGGCGAGTAGCCCGGCTCT
>CAYVGN010000392.1:0-3306 GCA_964451215.1 uncultured Acidobacteriota bacterium | reverse complement strand
CCAGGAGCACTACGACGGCAGCGGCTATCCGCGCGGACTGCGCGGGGAGGAAATCCACCTGGGGGCCAGGATCTTCGCCGTCGCCGACGCCCTTGACGCCATGCTCTCCGACCGGCCTTACCGCGTCGCCCTCTCGCTGGAACACGCCCTCGGCGAGCTTCGCCGGACGGCCGGGACCCAGTTTGATCCCAAGGTGGTGCAGGCGGTGTTGTCGCTGCCCGAAACCATCTGGAGTCAGCTTCAGTCCCGGGCGGTCGAAGACTTCGGCCTCACGGCGGCCAGCGCCACATAGGTCGCTAGCGCCCGCCACCCGCAACCTCTTTGTGAACAAGGAGAACTTTCATGCTTTGGACCCGCAGAACGGTCATGACAGGCGGCGTGCTGGCCGCCCTGGCTCGCGCCCTGGAGGCCTCCGCTCAGCAGGCCGGCGGCGCCATCCGCCCGGTGGTCATCGCCAGCGCCAACGGCCTGCGCGCCACCCAGAAGGCCATGGAGATGATCAGCGCCGGCGCCGACACCCTCGAAGCGGTCATCGCCGGCGTCAACATCCAGGAGGACGACCCCAATGACACCAGCGTCGGCTACGGCGGCCTCCCCAATGAGGACGGCGTGGTGGAGCTGGACGCCGGCGTGATGCACGGGCCGACACACCGCGCCGGCGCCGTCGCTGCCCTGCGCGGGATCCGCTATCCTTCGCGGGTCGCCCGGCTCGTCATGGAGCGCACCGACCACCTGCTGCTGGTGGGCCAGGGCGCGACCCGCTTCGCGCGCGCCCACGGCCTTCAGGAGGAGAACCTGCTCACCGAGCGGGCGCGTGTCGCCTGGCTCACCTGGAAGGAGACGATGAGCAGCCGCGATGCCTGGGGTCCGGGGCTGGCCACGCCGGAGGGTGCCAAGGATGTAGGGGCGACCTTTGTGTCGCCCGGCCAGATCGCCCCCGAAGTGCTGGCCTGGGCGCGCGAGGTGGCCGCCAACCCGCCCACCGGCACCATCAACTGCCTGGCCGTCAACAGTCGCGGCGACATCTCCGGAGTGACCACCACCAGCGGGCTGGCCTTCAAGATCGCCGGGCGCGTGGGCGATTCTCCGCTGATCGGCTGCGGCCTGTTCGTGGACAACGATGTGGGCGGCGCAGGCTCAACCGGGCGCGGCGAAGAGTGCATCAAGGTGAACGGGGCGCACACCGTGGTGGAAATGATGCGGCGCGGCGCCTCCCCGCGCGAGGCCTGCCTGGAAGCGCTCCGCCGCGTCGCCGCCAACTACAACAACAACCGCAAGAAGCTGGAGCAGTTCGACCTGAATTTCTACGCCGTCAACAAGCGCGGCGAGCACGGCGCTGCCGCGCTATGGAACATCAGCATCTCCCGCAAGCGCAAGCCCCAGTATGCCGTAAACGACGGCGGGGAAAGCCGCCTGGTGGAGTCCGCCTACCTGCTGGAGAGGTAGGAGAATCATGAACGATGAATTATGAATGATGAGTGAGAGCAGGGCGGTCATCGCTGCCATATTGCTCAGAGCACCGAATGGGTGACAGGTGTCCGAGGACAACACAAGTGAAATCCGTGTAGGGCAGCACGAGCTTGAGTCAGGGCACGGCTTCAGCCGTGCCGCTCAATGCAACCCAAGGCAGCGGCTTTAGCCGCTGAGGGAATGGTCGTCCTCGCACCCTGCAACCCCAGGGGCTAAAGCCCTCCCCAGGGTGGTCCTGGCTCGGCACGGCCCTTTCGACTGTCATGTATTTATTGCTCTGAGTAATAACTCGCAGCCGGTAATTCTTAATTCATAACTCATCATTCATCATTCCCTACGGGAGTCGTGCGCGGTAGGGCGAGAAGCGCCGCTGCTTGCTGACGGTGTCCCGCCAGTCCCCGATCCAGTCCTGCCGATAGCGCCGGGCCAGGTCCAGGTCCGCCACGGCGACGGCCGGGCCCTTGTCGTGCGGAACCACAGCCAGCACGCGGCCCAGCGGGTCCACAATCTCACTGTCGTAGTCGTAGCCCGAGGTCGCCAGGTATACACCGTTCTCGATCGCCCGGGCCCGCACCAGCGCCTGCCGCCCGCCCCAGATGGGCACCAGGATCAGCTCGGCGCCCTTCAGCGCAAGTTCCCGCGCCGGCTCGGCGAACGAGGTATCGTGGCAGATCATCATCCCGACTCTTCCGAAATCCGTGTCGAAGACCGGGAAGGAGTCGCCGGGGGCGATGCCTTGGGAAAGTTCCTCGAAGGGCAATTGCACCTTGCGGTACTTGCCAGCGATGCGCCCCTGGCGGTCCAGCAGCACGGCGGCATTGAACAGGTCGTGCCCTTCGCGCTCCACCAGGCTGAAGGCCAGGTAGGCGGAATAGCGGCGGGCCACCTCGCCCAGGCGCTCGGTGGTAGGTCCGGGCACCGGCTCCGCCTTCTCATCGAACGAGCCCCTGGCGCCCACGTGGTTGACCATCTCGCCCAGCAGGATCACGTCGGGATGGTGCTCGACCGCCACCCGTTCGGCAAACTCGGCGAAGGCCTGAACGGAATCGGCGGGTGTGTTGGAGTTGCGCGGCCGCAACCACACGGCCGCCACGCGCACCTTCCGCGGCGGGGGCGGCGCAGCCCGGCTGAGACTGACCGCCTCCCAGCTCACCTGCCCCGCCGGCGCCCACTGCAGCACCAGTTCCACCTCCACAGCGCCGGTTTTCGGCGGCGCCTCCACCACGCGATCGTACTGGAGGGCGCCGTCCGCAAGACCGCGGAAGTCCCAGACGTACGTGGGCGCAACGGCTGAGCCGAAATCGCCTCGCCAGCGCAGCAGCGCCGTCACCGACTCGCGCAGCGAAGCAATGTTCCGCGCCCGCGCCCGCGCGCGGAACCGGTAGAACGCCCCCGGCTCGATGCCCTCCAGGCGGCAACGCCAGCCGCCGTACACAAAGCGCTTCCCTCCGCCGGCCAGCTTAAGAACGTAGCCGCCGACGCGCGTGGCAATGGCGGCGCTGGCCGGTGCGTTCTCGGGCCTCGGCGCGAACGCCCTCCACCGAGAAACATCGGCCGGAATCAGCTCCTGCTCCGGCCTGTTTGCCAGAGGAGCTGCCTGCTGTGCGCCCGCTTCGACAGACGCCAGAACTAAGACCGACAACCCCGCGCATTTCCACCAGTTCATACCCACAGATTGTAGCGCCTGTAGCACCGGCATCTTGCCTAGTGTCACTTACTTTGTTGTTCTGCACGGTGCCCGAGGGTGTCATTCCGAGGCCGACGGTTTTTCGGCCCGAGGAATCTGCTTTTGGATCAGGCGGTTCGGGTCGAAAAGCATCCCGCCCTGCGGGATCG
>CAYVGN010000391.1:0-3328 GCA_964451215.1 uncultured Acidobacteriota bacterium | reverse complement strand
GTTCTTGATGGCGTTCAAGAAGCGCGCGGCCAGGGCGCCGTCAATGAGGCGGTGGTCGGCGGACAGGGTCATCTTCATCATGGAGCGGACGACGATCTGGTCGTCCTTCACGACGGGCTCGTCCCGCACGCTCGACACGGCCAGAATCGCGCCTTCGCCGGGGTTGATGATGGCCGTGAAGTTCTCCACATCGAACATGCCCAGGTTGGAGATTGTGAAGGTGCTGCCCGTCATCTCCTCAGCAGCCAGCTTTCCGGCGCGGGCCTTGTCGGCCAGCTCTGTGGCGCGCCGGTGGATCTGCTCCAGGGTCAACTCGGCAGCGTCGCGAATCACCGGGACCATCAAGCCGTGCTCGAGCAATACCGCCAAGCCCAGGTGCACCTTGCTGTGCCACCAGACATTCTTGCCGTCGGTGGCGCTGTTGACGGCGGGAAACTCCAACAAGGCAAGCGCCGCGGCCTTCAGGATGAAGTCGGTCAGCGTGTAGAGTCGGCCCTGGGCCTTGAATTCGGAGCGGAGCGCGACGAGCTCGGTCATGTCCACGCTCACGGTCACGAAGAAGTGCGGGGTGGTGCTGAAGCTCCGGCTCAATCGCGCGGCGATCGCCTGTCGCATCCGGCTCAGGGGCCGGGGCTGCTCGGCCATGGCCGGCGGCGCGTCGTGCACCGGGATCGGGCGGGCCTCCTCTGGAGGCGGAGGGCGCCGTTGCGCTTCCAGGTAGGCCTGCACATCGTGCTCGACGATCCTGCCGCCCGGGCCGGTGCCCGGGATCAGCGCGGGATCAATCCCGCTTTCCCGGGCCAAACGGGCAGCGCGAGGGCTGATTCTGAGAGACGCCGGCACCTCAAGCTGGCCCGGCGCGGGCATCTCTCGCGGCGGCGGTTCCGGTCTCAGGGGCGGCGGTGCCTGGGTTGCGGCAGCCGCAATGGCGCCCTCCGGGATGGCTTCGCCCGGATCGCCGATGTAACCGACCACCGCTTGCACCGGAACGGTTTGCCCTTCGCGGACCAGCACCTTGAGCAGAGTCCCCGCGAAGAAGCTTTCCACCTCCAGCACCGCCTTGTCGGTTTCGATCTCGAACAGCACCTCCCCTGGGGCCACCGCCTCTCCTTCTTTCTTCACCCAGCGCAGAAGGGTGGCCTCCTCTTCCAACTGGCCCAGCTTCGGCACGGTAATGGCGCGAACCATGACCTGTTCTCACAACACAGCGCAGGCAGCCCGCACGATGTCGTCCACCTGCGGCAGGAAAGCCGTCTCCAGGACGTGCGACTGGGGCGTAATTCCGTTCTTGGCGCCCACGCGCAGGATCGGGGCATCCAGGTAATCGAACGCCTCTTCCTGGATGGCCGCTACCACCTCCCCCATGAAGCTGCCGATGGTTATGCAGTGACTGACCACTACGCAGCGCCCCGTTTTTCGGACCGAGGCCAGCAGCGTCTCCCGGTCCAGCGGCACCAGGCTTCTCAGGTCTACCACCTCGGCGCTGACGCCGGACTCGGCCGCCAGCCTCTCGGCCGCCTTCAGCGCGTCCGGCACCGCGGGACCCCAGCCGACCAAGGTGAGATCGGCGCCCGGACGCTTGATATCGGCAACGCCCAGCGGCACCAAGTACTCGTTCTCCGGCACCACCCCTGCTTCGCCGTACAGAAGCTGGGACTCCAGGTACAGGACGGGATTGTTGTCGCGGATAGCCGATTTCAGCAGGCCCTTGGCGTCGTAGGGGGTGGCAGGGTAGACCACGTACATGCCCGGGATGTGGGTGACGATGGACTCCAGCGTCTGCGAATGCTGGCCCGCATAGCCTTTGCCGGCGCCCACCGAAGTACGGATGACCAGCGGGACCTCCACCTGCGCCCCCGACATGTAATGCCACTTGGCGGCCTGGTTCAAGACCTGGTCCGCTGCCAACAGCAGGAAGTCCATGTACATGAGTTCGACCACGGGCCGCAGGCCGATCATGGCCGCTCCCACGCCCGTGCCGCAAATGGCCGCCTCCGAGATCGGGGCGTTGAAGACCCGGTCGCGGCCGAAGGCTTCCAGCAGCCCCTTGGAGAGCTTGAAAGCGCCGCCATACTCGGCCACGTCTTCCCCGTAGAAGATGATCCGGGCATCGCGCTTCATCTCTTCAATGAGGGCTTCCTTGATGGCGTCCCGGTAGGTGATTTCGCCCCTGCTGCGCTGGATCACCGGCAGCGGGCCAACGGGGTTCCGGTTGCGGAAACCAGCCGGGACCTCGCCGGCGCAGGTGTCGGTGTAAACGTACTTGATCACCTCGGCGGGATCCGGGTCCCGAGCAGCGGCGGCGCGCACGGCCGCGCGCGCGTTTCGTTCCCAGACCCTGGCCTTCAAAGCGGTCACCTGCTCCTGGTCCAGAACCTGGCACACCAGTAGCTGCCTCTCAAAGGTGGCGAGGGGATCAGCGGCTTTCCAGGCCGCTTCTTCCTCCCGGGTGCGATACTCGTGGCGGGGGTCGCTCAAAGAGTGGCCGTAGTAGCGGTAGGTGTTCACGTCCAGCAAGACCGGCCCCTGTCCGCTGCGGCACTTCTCCGCGGCCCGCAGGGCTGCGTCGCGCACCGCCAGCACATCCATGCCGTTCACGACCTCCGCGTGCATGTTGCAGTCGGAGAAGCCGGCGGCCCGCCGCGCCAAGTGGGCAACCCCCAGCACCTCGTTGCCGGAGCGCCCGCTCATCGCGTATTGATTGTTCAGAACCAGGAAGATAATGGGAACCCCAAAGCGGTGGTCGCCTGCTATTTCATTGATGAACTGGTACTGGGCGGCGAAGTTCAGCGACTCCAGCACCACGCCGTTGGCGTAGGCGCCATCGCCGGCAAAGCAACACACCACCGCCCCATTGCGCAGGTAGCGCGCGCCCACCGCCGCCCCGGTGGCGATGGGAACGCTGCCGCCAACGATGGCGTTGGCGCCCAAATGGCCCACGCTGAAATCGGCGATGTGCATGCTTCCGCCCCGGCCCTTGCAGTACCCCTCCTCCTTGCCGAACAGCTCCGCCAGCGTGCGGTACAGGTGTTCCTCCAGGGCTGCTTCCATCAGTTCCCGCGGCGAGCAGGCCGTCGAGTGCGGCACACGCTTCCGCAACTGCTCCTCCGACATGAGGCGGATGGCCTGGCAACCGCGCGCCAGGCTGTCGCCGTGCCCGCGGTGCGTGCTGGTAATGTAGTCGTGGAGCAGCAGGGCGCTCGCGGCGCCGACCGAAGCGGCTTCTTGGCCTACCGAAATGTGGGTGGGGCCACGGTAGTTGTAGCCGGGGAGGGGATCGTAGGCTCCCGACCGCAGCCGCACAATCATCTCCTCCATCTCTCGGACC
>CAYVGN010000390.1:0-3332 GCA_964451215.1 uncultured Acidobacteriota bacterium | reverse complement strand
AACCCACCCCGCCCGGCCGGTCAACCCCTACGGCCGGAGCAAGCGGATGGCCGAGGAACTGCTGGCCGACAGCGGCGACGCTTTCGGCCTGCGCTCCATCTCGCTCCGCTACTTCAACGCGGCCGGCGCCGACCCGGAGGGCGAGATCGGCGAGAGGCACCAGCCTGAATCGCACCTGGTCCCGCGGCTGATGGAAGTCGTCTATCGCGGCGCTCCCCGGTTGCCCGTCTACGGCAACGATTACCCAACGCCCGACGGCACCTGTATCCGCGACTACGTCCACGTCAATGACATCGCCCAGGCGCACCTGCTGGCGCTCGACTATTTGCGGCGGGGCGGCCGCTCTGACCTGTTCAATGTGGGATGCCAGGACGGCTACTCCGTGCTGGAAGTGCTGGACGCCGCCGAGCGGATTACAGCAAGGAGAGTGCCGCGGATCTTTTGCCCCCGCCGGCCGGGCGACCCGGCGCGGCTGGTGGCCAGCTCCGAGCGCATCCGCGCCGAACTGGGTTGGCGCCCACAATATGGGCTGGACGACATTATCGCCACCGCCTGGAACTGGCGGCGGAAGCTCGGCGATTCCTTCTGCGTGGTCTGGGAATAGAAGCCATCAAGCCATCTCATGAATCCGCCGCGGCGGGGACCCGCTGCCTTACGGTCGCGGCTCTCATGCCGGAGTGTGCGCGCAATGCACCACACGGCCGGCGCCAACCGTGGCCCGGCGGAGCCGGCAGGCCGTTGCTATCGTCACCGCGCCGGGTGTCCTGACGCCGGGACCTCTGGTATCCTGTGAGCACCGCGAGGCATGGCTGGAATCGCACAATCGCCGCCGCTGGCGCCGCAGCGCTTTCGCATCGTGGTGGCCACCACGGTGCTGCTCAGCTTCATCAGCTTCTGGAGAGCCGCTGCAATCGTCCTCAACGACCTTGCCTCCTCCGGGTTCTACGCTGTGGGCATCGCCGAGCAGGCGTTTGGCAAGGCGGCACCGTGGTTCATCCTGGCAGTGATGCTGTTCGCCTACGCCGTGCGCATGGTCTACATCGAGAGCTGCGTGATGTTCACCCGCGGCGGGGTCTATCGGGTGGTCAAGGAAGCCATGGGCGGGACCATGGCCAAGGCAGGTGTCTCCGCCCTGATTTTCGATTACGTCCTGACCGGCCCCATCAGCTCGGTTTCCGCGGGCCAATACCTGATTGGGTTGCTCAATGATTCGATGCGCTATGCCGGCGTCGGCACTGTCCTGCCCCGCGATACTGGAGCCATGGTGTTCGGGGTTCTGGTCACGCTGTACTTTTGGCGCAAGAACGTGATCGGGCTGCACGAATCCAGCGAGAAGGCGCTGCGCATCATGTATGTGGTCACCGTGCTGGTGGTGATGGAGCTGGTATGGTGCGGGATCACCTTGCTGATGCGTGGTGGCCACCTGCCTCCCTGGCCTACGGTTCAGAACATGGATTTCAAGCCGGAGGCTCTGGGCTGGTTGCACGGGACTTGGCTTCCCAAAGTCGGCGTACTGGGGGCCCTCATCGCCTTTGGCCATTCCGTTCTGGCCATGAGTGGCGAAGAGACGCTAGCCCAGGTGAACCGCGAGATTGAGCACCCCAAGCTGAAGAACTTGAAGCGCACAGCGCTGGTCGTTTGGGCCTACTCGTTGGTGTTCACCGCCGGGTCGGCCTTCCTGGCGATGGCGCTGATCCCGGATGCGGAACGTGGGCAGTACACGGACAACATCATTAGCGGCCTGGCGATGAACGTGGTGGGGCGGCACCAGTTGCGCCTGCTCTTGCAGGCGTTTGTAGTGGCGGTGGGTACGCTGGTGCTCTCCGGGGCTGTAAACACGGCCATTGTCGGCTCCAACGGCGTACTGAACCGGATGTCGGAAGACGGTGTCTTAAGCGACTGGTTCCGGCGCCCCCATCCCCGCTACGGCACCACTTACCGCCTCCTGCACATGATCGCGGGGCTTCAGCTCTTCACCATCCTGGCCAGCCGTGGTCACGTGTACGTGCTGGGTGAAGCGTATGCGTTCGGGGTGATCTGGAGCTTCACACTGATGACCCTGTCGGTGCTGCTGCTGCGTTTCAAGAATCCCAGCCCGCGCGAGTGGCGCGTGCCTTTCAACCCCAGGGTGGGACGCTACGAGCTGCCGGTCGGTGTCGCGCTGATCTTCCTGGTGCTGTTCGCCACCGCGCTCATGAACCTGCTGACCAAGAAGGTCGCCACCATCTCGGGCCTGGTCTTTACCGCCGTTCTGTTCGTGGTTTTCACCCTCTCGGAGCGCATCACCGCCCGCCGGCGCGCGGCCGAGGTGGGCATTGAGCAGTTCAACCTGAGCGTGGACGAGAAGGCAACCTGCGAGCTGGTGGGCTGCCGGCCGGGGAACGTCCTGGTGGCGGTGCGCGACGAGAACAACCTGGACCACCTGCGCTACGTGCTGGAGCGCGCTGACACCGAGGCCCAGGACGTGGTGGTGATGACCACGCGCATCGTGCGGGGAGGGGACTTTGCCGAGAGCCTGGCCGGCCAGCAGGTAGAGTTCAGCGAGTACGAGCAGCGGCTGTTCACCCGGGTGGTGAACCTGGCGGAGAAGATGGGCAAACCCGTCTCGCTGACGGTGGCGCCCGGCGTTGATCCCTTCCAAACCGTGATGCTGACCGCGCAGCGGCTGCAGTCCCGCGCCGTGGTCAGCGGTCGCTCGCACAAGGTCGCCGCGCAGGAACAAGCCCGGCTGATCGGGCTGGCCTGGGAGCTGCTGCCGCATCCCCGCCCCCGCCTCACGCTGCAGATCATTGATCAGGACGGCCGGACCAGCAGCTACCTGCTGGGGCCGCACGCGCCGACGCTGCGCCCCGAGGACGTGGAGTTGCTGCACCGGCTGTGGCTGGAGCTGACGGCCAATCCCGCCATGCGTGGCCTGCACCACGACCAGCTCGTCACCGTGGCGCTGCGGCGCTTTGCTGCCGGCCTCCGCGGCCCCGAACGGGATGCCATCCTGGCCGAACTCCGTCGCTTGGCCTCCGGCGAAGGCCGCCCGCCACGCTAAGGAACAAGTTCAAAGTTATTGCTCAGAGCAGTAAATACATGACAGTTGAAAGGGCCGAGTCAGGGCACGGCTTCAGCCCAATGTCACTTACTTTACGAGTCCGCAGTACCCCGGGGGCGTCCCGCAGCGCGGGATCCCGCCTGCTTTGCTTCGGATTCAATAAGTTGCAGGCCAGAGGCCTGCGCTCCCGGGCAAACCCACAAGCTTAAGTAGGTGACATTGAGCTTCAGCCCTGCCCAGCCAGGACCACCCTGGAGAGGGCTTTAGCCCCTGGGGTTCTAGGGTGCGA
>CAYVGN010000389.1:0-3337 GCA_964451215.1 uncultured Acidobacteriota bacterium | reverse complement strand
CCCGGCGTCAGCTTGGCTAGGCCGAAATCGAGGATTTTGGCTTGGCCGCGCTCAGTCACGAAGATGTTGGCCGGTTTGATGTCGCGGTGAATGATGCCCTTGCGGTGCGCAGCATCGAGCGCATCGGCAATTTGGCTGCCCAGCTCCAGCAGCTCATCCGTCGGCAGCGGCCGGCCCAGGATGCGGTGCTTCAGCGTCTTGCCTTCCAGCAGCTCCATGGCGATGAAGTGCTGGCCCTCGGCTTCGTCAATGTCGTAGATGGTGCAGATGTTGGGATGGTTGAGCGCGGAGGCGGCGCGCGCTTCCCGCTGGAAGCGTTCCAGCGCGTGCCGGTCCTTGGCCAACTCTTTGGGGAGGAACTTCAGCGCCACTTGGCGGCCTAGCCTGGTGTCTTCCGCCTTGTAGACCACACCCATCCCGCCGCCACCCAGCTTTTCCAGGATGCGGTAATGGGAGATGGTCTTGCCGATCATGGAAGGTAAGCCTGCCTTTGCGCCATCTTACCTCACCGATCGCTGCAGGAGTACACTACATGGCCCCCAACACGTTGCACGGCCCGGACTAAAGCCGGGCCCTACGGGCTCCAGCGCGAACGCCGTCACTTGAGGGCGAGGGTGACGGTGTTGCTGGCGATGCCGCCCTGGGTCAGCACCAGCGGCGCGGAGGAGGAAGCGGCGAGGCCGGCCGGCACCCGCGCGTTCACCTGGTAGAGCCCCACGAAGCCCGGCGCCAGCCCGGCAAACTCCACCGTGGCCTCCCGCCCGGCAATCGTCACCGTCACCGGCAGCACCACCCGCGCCGGCGGCTCCGGCGCCGCCACTCCCGTGGCCACCGCCGGGCTGGTTGCCCCCAGCCCCGTGGCAAAAATCTGGATCACATCGCCGGCCGTCACCGGATTGGTCGCGTCCACCAGGCGGAACTGGCCATCCAGCACCGCCCCCTGCCCGCTGCCGCTCTGGTTCACTGAGAAGATGGCCGGTTGCGCCGGCACAATGGTCACCACCTCCGGCGTGGTAAACAGGTCTCCCTTCTTCACCACCAGCGAGGCGGTGGTTCCCACCGGCAACTCGTAGGGCACCTGGGCGTTGATCTGCCCGGGCCCGGCAAAGAACAGCGGCAGGTCCATGTCGCTGAGGCGCGCCGAGATGTCTCCCAGCTTCTTGGGTAGGGGCAGTTGGGTGGCTCCGGTCGGTGCCCGCTCCAGGTTGCGGCCGAAGACGGAGAAGATGCCGCCCACCGGCAGCGGGGCAAACTGCTTGAAGCTGGCGCCGCTGACCGCCCCGTTGCGGAACACCACCGGGGTCTCGGCGCCGGCCAGCGAGCCGCTCAGCCGCACCGTGGCCGACCCCAGGGTGGTGTGCAGCGCGTTCAGCGTCACCGTCACCTGCGTGCTCGCCACCGCCGGCACCCAGGTGCCGGAGTAATAGCCGGTGCGCAGGTTGGTGAGCACCAGCGGCGCGTCGGCGGTGGAGAAGCCGGCCAGGACGGTGGCGTCGGTCACCTTCTCGCCGCAGTCATTCACCACCCGCGCCAAAAGCGGCGTGGGCCAACCGGCGTTGCTGCGGAAGTTCTGCACGAGCTGGGTTTCCACCATCACCATCTTGGTGGGGCCGCACGCGGCCAGCGGCTGATAGGACTCGCCTTCGGCGGCCGGCTGCGCTGAGCCGCCGGCCGCGGTCCCCGCCGTCACCACCAGGGCGATGGCCACGTCCTGCGCCAGGCCAGTCCCGAACGCCACCGTCAGCGACCCCAGGTAGACGCCGGCCGCCAGCCCCGCCGGGTTGGCCGTCACCTGCAGCTTCACAGTGTCAGTCGAGCCCAGCAGCGTCCCGCTGGTGGGTGAGAGTGACAGCCAGTTGCCGCCGCTCTGGGTGCGCACCCCGGCGATGAACTGCAACTGCCGCCCGCCGGTGCTGAAGACCGTAACCTCCTGCACCAGGGGCGCCGCCGAGCCGGCCGGCGCGGTGAAGATCAGCCCGGCCGGCTGGATCAGCCCCAGCGGTTCGGTCCCCGCCGCCAGCATGTTCACCAGCACCAGCACCACGAAGGGGGAGTTGGGGGCCCCTTCGGCAGTGATCGTCAGCAGCCCGGAGTAGACGCCGGCCCGCAACTGCGTGGGGTCTACGGTGACGGTGACGGCGGGCGCCGCGGCGGGATCGGCCGCGTCGCTCGAGCCGCGGTCGGGCGCCACCCGCAGCCAGTCGCCCGCGCCGGCCACGCTGGCCTGCACCCGCCAGCTCATCACCCCCTGCCCCCGGTTCTGGATGATCAGCAACTGCGGGCGCAGCGTCAGGCTCCCTTCCACCCCCAGGAACAGCACCCCGGTCTGGCTCACCTGGAGGATGGGCACGGCGCGCGACACCAGCAGCGAGACCGCGATGCTGCGCAGTTCCCCGGTGCTCGCTTCCTTGATGGTGATCAGGCCCTGGTACTGGCCCGGCGCCAGCGCGCTGCTGGCGGCCCGCACCGTCAGGGTGGCCGGGGCGGTGGCGCTGGAGGTGGTCACCTGGAGCCAGGCCCCGCCCCCGCTGGTCTCCGTCTGCACGGCGAAGCTCAGCGTGCCCCCTCCGGTGTTGGTGAGGGAGATGGTCTGCGGCGGCGGGTTGGCCCCGCCCTGGAGCGCGGTAAAGGAGACAAACTGCTGCGACAGGCCGATGGCCGGCGGGTTGGTAGAGAGCACGCTCAGCGTGACGGCGATGCTTTGCGGCGAGCCGGCGGCGCCCACAGAGACAATGTTGATGGCGCCCTGGTAGGTGCCGGGGGCCAGGTTGGCCGGATTGACGGCTACATACAGTGAGGCCGGCGCCGCCCCGCTGGTCGGCGATACGGCCAGCCAGTTGCCGCCGCGCTCCGTGGATACCTCCGCTGTCCACCCCAGCGGGATCAGGTTTCCGCCGGTGACCGTCAGGGTCTGCGGGGAAGGCGCCGCCTGGCCCTGGCGGGTGGTGAAGGTAAGGCTGGTGGGCTTCACCGCCAGCACGGGGGTTACCGCCAGGGCAGTCACCTTGCGCACCCGGGCGTTCTCCGAGTCGGCGATATAGAGGCTGCCCTCGCTGTCCACTGCCAGTCCTCTGGGGTAGTTCAGCTTCGCCAGCGTGGGGATGCCGCCATCGCCGAAGAAGCCGCGCTGGCCCGTGCCCGCGATCGGCACGAATTGACCGCTGACAATCACACCGACGCGGTGGGGTACGGAAACGTAGATGTTTCCGCGGGCATCCACGGTCACACCCGCTTGGCCGCCTCCCAACTCCACCGGGAGGCTGCTAATGATCCCGGTGGCCAGATTCACCTGGCGCAGGCGTCCCGACCCATCGTGGGCGATCAAGAGGTTGCCCCG
>CAYVGN010000388.1:0-3348 GCA_964451215.1 uncultured Acidobacteriota bacterium | reverse complement strand
AGGGTCTGAGGGTCTGAGGGTCTGAGGGTCTGAGGGTCTGAGGGTCTGAGGGTCTAAGGGTCCAAGAGTAACTTTGGGCTTTGGGCTTTGGGCTTTGGACTTTGGACTTTGGGCTTTGGGCTTTGGACTTTGGGCTTTGGACTTTGGACTTTGAACTTCGAACTTTGAACCTTGCACTTTGCACCTCGGGCCTTTATAGAATGCGAATCACCCATGCAACGCCTGTATCCGCCCATACCCTGGATCCACCTGGCCGACCCGCATAACGGCGCCCTCGACTTGCTGGCGGCCGAACACAGCTTCCACGAGCTGGACGTGGAGGACTGCCGCCACCGGCGCCAGATCGCCAAGGTGACCGAACACCACCAGTACACCTTCATCGTCATCAAGACCATCGCCTACGACAAGGAAAGCCAGGAGATCGAGTTCCACGACTTCGACCTGTTCGTGCTTCCCGAACTGCTGGTAACGGTGGCCGAAGGCTCCACGCAGGTGGTGGCCCGGACGCTGGAGCGGCTGCCGCTGGAGCCGGAATTCCATCACCCGAGCGGTGTGGCCTACCTGCTCATCGACCACGCCGTGGACGAGTACCTGCCGGTGTTGGACGCCGTCGGCGACATGGTGGAGGACATCGAGGACGAGGTGCTGGAGAAGCCGACGCCGGAGGTGCTGCAGAAGATCTTCCGGCTCAAGCGCCTGCTTATCGACTTCCGGCGCAGCGCCACGGCTATGCGCGAGGTCTTGAACCACCTGGTGCGCAGCGTGCGGCCGGACCAGCCCAACAGCCTCTATCCCTATTACCGCGATATCTACGATCACCTGGTCCGCGCGCTGGATTTCATCGAGAGCTACCGCGACTTGCTGACCGGCTCGCTCGACATCTACCTCTCGGCGCTGGCCAAACGCACCAACGACGTGATTAAGCTGCTCACTATCTACGGCACCATCAGCATTCCGGCGGTGATGCTGACCAGCTTCTACGGCATGAACGTCCGGCTGCCGCTGGAGCATTCCCCCTACGCGGTCCATTTCGTCCTGGGCGTGCTGGCGGTGACCACGGTTTCGCTGCTGTCTTACTTCTGGAGGAAGGGATGGCTATAGAGCTGCGCGAGGTTCCTATGGAAGTGCCCGAAGGGGCCAACATCGTCATCGGCCAGTCGCATTTCATCAAGACCGTGGAGGATATTTACGAGGTGATGGTCACCACCGTGCCCGGGGCCAAGTTTGGCCTGGCGTTCAACGAGTCGTCCGGGCCGTGCCTGGTGCGCTCCGACGGCAACGACGAAGCGCTGCGGCAGGCGGCCGCGCGGAACGCCCTGGCCCTCGGCGCCGGCCACGTCTTCGTGCTGCTGATGCGCGACTGCTATCCCATCAACGTGCTCAAGCGCATCCAGGATGCGCCGGAAGTATGCAGCATCTTCTGCGCCACCGCCAACCCGGTACGGGTAGTGGTGGCCGAGAGCGAGGCGGGCCGCGGCGTGCTGGGGGTGATTGACGGCGCGGTGCCGCGCGGCGTGGAAGGCCCCGACGACGTCACGGCGCGCAAGGAGTTCCTGCGCAAGATCGGTTACAAGAGATAGGTGCCAGGTGGTAGCTGCCAGGTTGCAGGCCGTGGGGCGACTGCCGATTCCCGGTCGCCTGCCAGCGCTGCTTCTTCTTCTCCAGTTGCTGCTTGCGTCAGCGGCGCGAGCGGAGGACTGGACGCTCTCGGTTGAGCCCCAGAGGATTCGGCAGGGCGGCATCCTTTTCGTACGGTTAGCGACCCAAAAGGCACTCAGCGAGCCCAGTTGCTCCTGGCTGGGAAGGACCTACCGGCTGTTCGCCGCCGCCGAGGGCTACCAGGCGCTGCTCCCCGTGGATCGGCTGCGGAGGCCGGGCCCCGCCCGCCTGGTGATCCAGGCCACCGGCTACCCGCAGCCGCTCGCCCGCCGCACCCTCACCATCCTCCTGCTGGATACCGGCCCCATCCAGGTCATCCACCTTACGCCCGACCGCATGGCCTTGCAGAAGGATCCGCGGCTAGAGGAAGAATCGCGGCGCATCGGGCAGATCATCCGGACGGCCACGCCGGCCGAATTGTGGAAGGAGAGATTCCAGCCGCCCTCCGACGAACCCGGGCACAACTTCGGCACCCGGCGCCGCTACGTCGAGGTCCGCCGAAAAGGGCAGCGTCCCAGCCCCGGCTTCCTGGGCTACCACCGCGGTTTGGATTTCTCCCTCGAACCCGGCGTGCCGGTGCGCGCCGCCAACGACGGCCAGGTGCTGGCCGCCGAGCCTTTCGTCCTGCCCGGCAACGCCGTCTTCCTGGACCACGGCCAGGGCGTGATTACCGCCTACTTCCACTTGCAGGAGATTCAGGTGAAAGCCGGGGATCGGGTGGCCCGCGGCCACGTGATCGGCACGGTGGGTAGCACCGGCCGCAGCACCGGCCCGCACCTGCACTGGTCGGCTTACCTGCAGGGCCAGTCGGTCAACCCCCTGGCCCTGCTCGACATCCCTGCTGGTTTCCGAGAGAAATGAGAGAAGACTTCAGGCTTGAGACTTGAAGCGGTCTCATATGTGTGTGACTTGCTACCGATGATTCTGTAACCCGTTGTGTCTCAGCGGGTTGTGGGCGCACAGGCATGGCATTGCAGGTTTATGAGACCGCTTCTTGAGGCCCGAGAACCTGCTTCGGGTTCCGACTTCCCTTGAGCCTCATCCCTCAAGCCTGACCGTGGCCAGGGTGGAGGCGAAGAACTCATCCACGCAGGCCAGGATTTCTGGCGCGCTGCGCGATTGGTGGATGGCGCGGCGCAGGTGCGCCCCGTTGCGCACGCCGTGCGTGAAGTACTGCGCCAACTGCTTCATCTTGCCGGTGGCTTCCGGGTGTCCTTCCTCGACCAGCAAGCGGTAGTAGTCGCGGATCATGTGGTAGCGGTCGGCGTCGGTTGCCGGGACAGGCGCCGCGCCGGCCGCCAGTTGGGCGATCTGGCGAAAGATCCAGGGGTTGGTGGCGGCGGCCCGGCCGATCATGATCGCGTCGCAGTTGGTTTCCTCCACCATGCGCAAGGCGTCTGCCGGCTGCTGAATGTCGCCATTGCCGATCACCGGGAGGCTGACGGCCTGCTTGACTTCGGCGATCAGCCGCCAGTTGGCGCGGCCGCCGAAACCCTGCTGGCGTGTGCGGGGGTGCAGGGCCACCGCGTTCAGGCCGCAGTCCTGGGCCATCCGCGCCACCTCCACCGCCACAATCTCCTCCTCGCTCCAGCCCGAGCGGAGCTTCAGGGTAAACGGGATGCGCACGGCGGAGCGGATGGCGCGCAGGATGCGCTCCAGCAACGGCAGGTCGCGCAGCAGGGCGGAGCC
>CAYVGN010000387.1:2005-3364 GCA_964451215.1 uncultured Acidobacteriota bacterium | reverse complement strand
CTCCAGCACCTTGCGGATGTGCTCTTCCTCCAGCGCACTGAGGTCGGCGAGTGGGGCTGGGGAGGTGGCGCTAGGCGGGCCCAGAGCCTCCGCCAGCCCGGCCGGCCCTTCCAGCGCCGGCTCCAGGGCCCGCGCTTCGATCGTGCTCGCCGGGTTCAGAATCACCATCCTCTCCAGCACATGCCGCAACTGGCGCACGTTGCCCGGCCAGGAGTACTCCATCAGCAGGCGCAGGGCGCTGCTCTCCAGGCGCACCTGGCGCCCGTAAGTCTGGGCGAACTCCCGCAGGAAATGCTCGACCAGCAACGGGATGTCCTCGCGGTGCTGGCGCAGCGCGGGGACCTCCAGGGCGGCGACGTTGAGGCGGTACCACAGGTCTTCCCGAAAGCGCCCCTGGGTGACCAGGCTGCGCAGGTCGCGGTTGGTGGCGGCGACAACCCGCACGTCCACCTTCCGGCTGGCGGTGGAGCCCACCGGCCGCACCTCCTTTTCCTGGAGGAAGCGCAGCAGGCGCAACTGGAAAGCCGGCTCGATGTCCCCGATCTCGTCCAGCAGCACGCTGCCGCCGTGGGCGGCCTCCAGCAAGCCGGGGCGGTCGCGGTCGGCACCGGTGTAGGCGCCGCGCACGGCCCCGAACAGCTCGCTTTCCAGCAGGGTGGCGGGTAGAGCCGCGCATTCCACCACCACCAGCCGTGCCCTGGCGCGGGGGCTGTTCTGGTGGATCAGCCGCGCCACCAGTTCCTTGCCCGTTCCCGTCTCGCCCCACAGCAGCACGGTGACGTCGCTGGCGGCCACGCGCGAGATGAACTTGTACACCTCCACCATGGCCGGTGAGGCGCCAACCAGCGGGCCCAGCGCCCGGGTGGCCGCCTCGGCTTCGCCGCCCGCCGCCTCCACCGCCCGGAACGCGCCGCGCACCACCTCCAGCAGCCGGTCCACGCTGAAGGGCTTGGGCAGGTACTCGTAGGCGCCGGCGCGGGTGGCTTCCAACACCGTCTCCAGCGAGCCCTTCCCGGTCATCAGGATGACCGCGCAGCGCGGGTTCAGGGCGCGGGCGCGGTGCAGCAGGTCCAGCCCGGTCTGGGCCCCCATGTAGATGTCGCTGAGCACCACGGGGACATCCTCGGCGGCCAACCGCTCCATGGCCTGTTCGGCGCTGCTGGCCTCGGCCACGCCGTAGCCTTCCGCCTCCAGCGCCGTCGCCACCGTCAGGGCCACGGCCGGGTCGTCTTCGACCACCAGGATTTTCTTCGGAACGGTCATGGCTGTTCGACCGCGCCCTTGCGGTCGCGGCCCGGCGGCGTCGCGCCAGCACACAGAGGCAACGCCAGGGAGAACTTGGAGCCGACGCCGGGCTTG
>CAYVGN010000387.1:0-1995 GCA_964451215.1 uncultured Acidobacteriota bacterium | reverse complement strand
GTCTCGTGGGCTCGGAGATGTGTATAAGAGACAGGGCTTGCTGTCCAGGGCGATCGAGCCGCCGTGATGCCGCACGATCTCGCGCACGATGGACAGCCCCAGGCCCAGCCCGGGCTCCCCGGAGCGCCGCGCCTCCTCGCTGCGGTAGAAACGCTCGAAGATCCGCTCCCGCTCGGCCGGCGCGATCCCCGGACCCTGATCGCTCACCTCCAGCAAGGCCAGGCCGCACTGCGGGTCCGAGCCGATGGCCACCGCCACCGAGCTGCCCTCCGGCGAATACTTGACGGCGTTGGCGAGCAGGTTGTACAGGGCGAACTCGAGCAACTCGGCGTCGCCGACGGCTTCCACCGCGGAGGCCGCGACGGCGCGGATGAGGATGTTCTTGCGCTTGGCCAGTGGCTGCACGCGGTCAACGGTCTGCTCGACCAGGGCCGACAGCCGGACCGGTTCCCGGCGCACCTCGATCTCGCCGGCTTCCAGCCGCTCCACGTCCAGGAAGCGCTCCACCATGACGGCCAGCCGCTGCGACTCGCGGCTCACCAGTTCGCCCAGTTGCCTGCGGCGCGCCTCGTCCAACGGGTAGCGGCTGATCACCTCGCCGGAGCCCTGGATGGCGGTGATGGGAGAGCGGACCTCGTGGCGCAGCCAGTCAATGCCACCGCGCAGCCGGCGGCTGGCGGCGTCGGCCGCCAAAAAACGCCGCCAGACCGTCAGGTACTGGAACGTCCCGCCCACCAGCAGCGGGCCCCAGTAGGCCAGCGAAAAGGAGAAGGCAGGCGCTACCCGGTACCCGTAGCGGAACAGGAAGTAGGGCGCCAGGTGGGCGACGGCTGCCAGCAGGCCCAGCGCCAGGCCCAGCCAGAGTCCGCTGAAAGCCAGCAGCGCCGCGGCTACCGTCAGGGCGATGCCCGCCATGGCGGCCAGGCTCGCGGTCTCTCGCAACGGCTGCAGGAAGCGGCCGGTCATGAGCGTGCGCAGGAGGTTGGCATGGATCTCCACGCCCGGCATGCCGCGGCCGGAGGCGGAGAAGGGGGTGAACAGCCGGTCCGGCAGCCCCTGCGCCGTCAGCCCCAGCAGCACCACCCGCCCGGTGAACGTTTCCGGCGGCACCTCGCCCATCACCACGGCGCGCAGGCTGTAGCGGGCGAACATGCCCTCGCCGCCGGCGTAATTAATCAACATCGTCCGCTCGCTTTCGAGCGCCGCCGGAATAATGTGACTGCCGATCACCAAGCTGCGCCGGTCTTCCAGGACCGGCCCGTCGTGGCCCACCCGGATGCGCAGGGCTTCCACGGCCAGCGCCCAGCGCCGCCGCCCCGAGGCGGACTTGGCCAGCAGAATCTGGCGGCTGACACCGTCCAGGTCAGGATCGGCGTGCACGTGAGCGATGGACGCCGCCGGCGCCGCCAGCTCGGGAAGCGGGTCCATCCAGCCCGCCGGCTGCTCCCCCGGCCGCCGCCCGACGTCGGTCAGGTTGGTGGCCAGGATGACTCGTTGGGGACAGGTTTCCAGCGCCGCCGCCAGCGCCCCGTCGGACTCAGGGTTGGAGGCCTCAGGAAACAGGATGTCCACGCCGATGACGCTGGGACGCCCGCTGCAGATGCGCGCGATGGCCACGGCGAACAGCCGGCGGTCCAGCGGCAGATTGCCGAACCGCGCCAGCGTCTGGTCGTCAATGGCCACGATCACCACCTCGCCGGTGCCCTCCCGGTCCTCGCCCCGCAGGCGAAAGAACCAGTCGGAGGCATACTGGTTCATCTGCCTGCCATAGGCGGTGGAGCCGAGCACCCATGCCGACAGCAGACCAGCGGCGATCAACAGGGAAAAAACCACCACCCGGGCTGGGCTTTTGCTTGGGTGCATCGGCAGCCGGACAGATCTCCCCTCTGTCCGGTCAATAAAGTCAGCAGGCGGAGCAGCAGCAGGCCCGCTCCACCCCAGCGGGCCGGCCCGCGCCTGTCCCGCTGAGTGTTCGATGGTAGCATACTACGGTTC
>CAYVGN010000386.1:0-3367 GCA_964451215.1 uncultured Acidobacteriota bacterium | reverse complement strand
CCCGCGTGATAGGTTTCCCCGGTGCAGGCACATCGTGACCCACCTCGGCTGCGGGCGGTGCAGTAGCTCGGTCCACGCACCGGCTGAAGCTTCCGCCACCAACAGAGGCGCCAGTCGCCGTGGCGACAGTGCCGGCCGTTTGCAAACGACGCGGCGTAGCTCCCATCCCTATCGGTCGCGGCTCTGAACCGCCAGGGGAAACAGCTTGCGCGAGGCGCCGGCAGAAAGTAATGTCGAGTTACCTCTGCCCATGACGCGCCGAATTGTCCTCTCCAGTTCCAACGGAACCTGCCTGGCCGCCGCCGCGGAATGGCTGGCGCGAGTGGCCGACAGAGGGGAAGTCCTGGTCCTGGCGGCGACGCGCGCAGCGGCCGATGACTTCGTCCGCAGCTACTGCCCCGGCGAGGGCGTACTGGGAGTGCACCGGCTGAGCGTTACCCGGCTGGCGGCCGAGCTGGCGGCCGAATCGCTGTCGGCAGAGAAGCTGGCGCCGGTGAGCGCTGCGGGGCTCCACGCCATCGCCGCCCGCGCCGCCCACGCCTGCCGGCTGCGCGGCGAGCTGGCCTATTTCTCCCCCGTGGCCGGCTCTCCCGGCTTTGCGCGCGCGCTGGCCGCGACGCTGGCCGAACTGCGCCTGCAAGGAATCACGGCAACGCAGCTCGGCGAGGCAGGGCCGCCGGGAGGCGACCTGGCGCGCCTGCTGGCGGAATTTCAGCGGCAACTGGCGGAGCGCTCCCTGGCCGACCAGACCGCGGTTCTGGAACACGCCACCCGCGCCGCCGAAGCGGGCTGGCACCGCTTCGCCGGGCTGCCTCTGCTGCTCCTGGATCCCGGTGTCTGCTCGAAGGCCGAAGTGCGATTTCTCAGGGCCCTGGCCGGCCGGTCTGAGGACGTGCTTGCCGGGGTGCTGGCCGGCGACGCCCGCGGCCGCGCAGCGCTGGAGGCGGCTCTGGGCATTCCCGCCCAAGACCTGCGGGAAGGCGCTCCGACAACTTCGTTGGAGCGCCTGAAGCATTTTCTTTTCCAGGCCGCGCCCCCCGAGCGCCGAGAGTCTGACAGCACGCTGAACTTCTTCTCCGCCTCCAGCGAGGGACGGGAGTGCGTGGAGATCGCGCGGCGCATGCTGCTGGCCGCCGAGGAAGGAGCCCGCTTCGACCGCATGGCGGTCCTGCTGCGCAACCCCGAAAGTTACCAGCCCCTGGTCGAGGACGCTTTGCGCCGGGCAGGCATCCCCGGATACTTCACGCGGGGGACCAAGCGCCCGGACCCGTCCGGGCGCGCGATGCTGGCGCTGCTGGCCTGCGCCGCCGAACGCCTCTCGGCGGCCCGCTTCGCCGAGTACCTCTCGCTGGGCCAAGTGCCCCGGCTCGACGCCGCCGGGCGGCCGCCGGAGGGCGAGACGGGCTGGGCGCCGCCAGACAATGAATTGCACACCCTGCGGGCACCGCTGCCCGTCCCGGAGGAAGCAACGGAGGCACCTGCGCCGCCGGAAACCGACATGTCGCCGGTCATTGCCGGCACGCTGCGCGCGCCGTTCCACTGGGAGAAGCTGCTGGTGGAAGCGACGGTCATCGGGGGCCGCGACCGCTGGGCGCGCCGCCTGGCCGGCCTGGAAGCCGAACTGAAAGCGCAGATTGAGGAGCTAGGCGAGGAAGATGCGGCCCGCCGCCAGCACCTGCAGAGGCAGCTCGACTCCCTCGGCCATCTCCAGCGGTTTGCCCTCCCGGTCATTGCCTTCCTGGACTCGCTTCCCGCACAGGCGGCCTGGGGCGAGTGGCTGGAGTTGCTGAGCCGGCTGGCCGGGATGACGCTGCGGCAGCCCCACTCGGTCCTCTCGGTGCTGAACGAATTGCGGCCGATGGAGGCCGTGGGCCCGGTCACGCTGGACGAAGTGCGGGAGGTGCTGGAGCCGCGCCTGGCCTTCCTGCGCACCGAGCCGCCCCTCGGCCGTTATGGCCGGGTTTTCGTTGCCACCCCGGCGGAGGCGCGCGGGCGCTGCTTTGACATTGTCTTCGTCCCTGGACTGGCCGAAGGCACATTTCCGCGGCGGGCGTTCGAAGACCCGCTGCTGCTGGACGAACATCGCAAGGAGATTTCCGGCTGCCTGGCTGTAGAGGCGGGGCTTGCCCCGCCCCGGGACGAGGAGCGGCGGGCAGGGCAAGCCCTGCCCCTACTGACGCAGGACACGCGCGTGACCGAGGAGCGCCTGTTGCTGCGCATAGCCGTAGCGGCGGCGCGGGCGCATCTGGTGGTCTCCTATCCCACCATGGACCTGGTGGAGGGGCGGCCGAAGGTGCCTTCCTTCTACGCCCTGGAAGTGCTGCGGGCTGCCGAAGGGACGTTGCCCCCGCTGGGGCAGATCGAGAGCCGGGCCGCCCAGGCGGCCGGCTCACGCTTGGGCTGGCCGGCGCCCTGCGACCCCGCCCAGGCCATTGACGACGCCGAATACGACCTGGCGGTGCTGGCAGAATTGGCGGGGCGGCCGCCGGAGGAGAGGATCGGCCGCGGCCGCTATCTGCTCAGCCTCAGCCCGCACCTGGGCCGTTCCTTGCGCGGCCGCTGGCTGCGCTGGAGGGACGATGGAAAGTGGACGGGCGCCGATGGCCTGGTGCGCCCCGGCGCCGAAGCGCTGGCCATCCTCCGCCGCCATCGCCTCTCAGCCCGGAGCTACTCGCCCACGGCGCTGCAGCACTTTGCCACCTGCCCCTACCGCTTTCTGCTTTCCGCCATTCACGCGCTGCGCCCGCGGGAGGAACTGCAGCCGCTGGAGCGCATGGATCCGCTCACCCGGGGCAGCCTGTTCCACAGCGTACAGTTCGAGATTTTCAACGAGCTGCAGCGGCAGGGCCTGCTGCCCATGCGGGAAGCAGACCTGGACGCCATCCTGGACGTAGCCGACGCCGCCTTGAACCGGGTGGCGGCGGAGTACGAGGAAGAACTGGCGCCGGCCATCCCGCGCGTGTGGAGCAGCGAGGTAGAAGACGTGGGGGCCGACTTGCGCGGCTGGATTCACCAGGTGGCACAGGCCACAGAGGAATGGACACCGGCCCACTTCGAGTTCGCCTTTGGCCTGCCGGAGGGTCACGCCGCTGCCCGCGGCGCAAGCCGGGAAGAAGCAGCCGTCCTGGATGGCGCCCGCCTGCGCGGCTCCATTGACCTGATCGAGACGCATCGGGCCACGGGTGCCTTGCGGGTCATTGACCACAAGACCGGGGCGGCGCCGGAACGGCAGGCCGTTTGCGTCGGCGGCGGAGAAATGCTGCAGCCAGTGCTCTACGGGCTGGCGGCAGAAACCCTTCTGGGCGCGCCGGTGGAATCCGGCCAGCTTTATTTCTGCACCCACCGCGGCAACTACACCCGGCTCAGC
>CAYVGN010000385.1:0-3398 GCA_964451215.1 uncultured Acidobacteriota bacterium | reverse complement strand
CTGGCGCCGTGGGTGTTCTGCGAACGGATGCGGTCTCCGGCGAAGGCAGTGAACTGGGCGCCGTCGTAGAACAGGTCCTGGGGCTTTTCCAGGTGCCCGCCGGTAATCACCACCTGCACTCCATAGGCCCGGTGCAGAGCGACGGCCGCTGCCTTGATCTCCTCGACGGTCTGGACTTGCTGGCCGGTGAGAGCCTCCGCCTCCTCCATACTGGGGGTGACCACGGTCGCCCGGGGCAGGAGGCGCTGGCGCAATAGCTGGACACCGGCGGCCTCCAGCAGCTCGGCGCCATTAGCCGAGCGCAGCAGGGGGTCCAGTACCAGGAACGGAGGGGGGTAGCGCTCCACGGTGGCTGCCACCGCCTCCACGTTGGCGGCACAGCCCAGCATCCCCACCTTGATCCCAGCCAGCGGTATGTCTTCGGCCAGGGCCGCGATCTGCTCACTGAGCAACGCAGCCGGAACATCGTGGCGTCGCTCGAACCCGTCGGTGTTCTGGACGGTGAGGCAGGTCACCACGGCCACCCCGTAGCAGTTATGGGCAGCCAGCACTTTCAGGTCGGCGCCCACGCCGGCTCCGCCCGTCGGGTCAAAGCCCGCGATGCTCAACACCACCGGCACGCCGGCGTAAGCGGCGGCTCGCGCATCCATGGGCCAACAGTAGCGCAGCGCGCCCCTGAACGCAATCGCTGGCTGCTATTTCTTGTGCGCCACCCGTCTTCGGCGCAGCCGCTACCCGCCGCCAGCCTGCGGCGCAGCCGCTACCCGCCGCCGGTCTTCGGCGCAGCCGCTACCCGCCGGCCCCTGGGGCCGCTGGCCGGGTGTCCGCCGGCAGAAGGCTCCCGGTCGTGGCGCCGGGGCCCTGGAATGGCCAGCAGGCTGAGGACCTTCTGCCCGGCTTGCTTCGCGGCCCGTCTTGGCCTAGTATGGCGGGCAGGGCGCATGACAATTGACGAAGAGCTGACCCAACTGGATGACTTGATCCGCCGCTTGAAGATCGAGTACGACATCTACTTCAACGGCGCCAGAGACCGCCCGCCCTATGACCTGCACTGGCGGGTGGAGGGCCTGCTGAAGAAGTACGGCGACACCCAGCGCCTTTCGTTTGCCCAGCGCTTTCGCTTCAATTCCCTGGTCCAGAGGTTTGCTATCTACAACGACCTCTGGCGGCAGAAGGTGAAGTTACGCGAAGAGGGCCGCGAGCCAGCCCGCCGCCGCGAGGAGCAGCCGCCGGCCCCCGCCGCCTTCAAGGTGGAGTGGCAGGATCCCGACCAGGAGCCCGAAAAGGTTGAGAAGCTGTTCCAGGCCCTGGTCGAGGCCAGGAAAAAGGCGGGAGAAGCGGCAGAATCTCTGCCACTGGACAATTTCCGGCGCTTCGTCAAGCAGAAGACTGAGCAACTCAAGAAGGACTTTGGTTGCCGGACAGTCGAGTACGTGGTGGCGGTAGAGGACGGGCAGGTCCGCCTCAGAGCCAAGGGAACTTAGGCCGCAGAACTCAGCAGTCAGAAGTCAGATTCTGACTCCTGAATTCTGAATTCTGACTCCTGATTCCTGACTCCTGAATTCAGACTGCTTCAATCATGCCCAAAATTCAGTGTGCTCTCCTAAGTGTGACCGATAAGCGGGGGCTGGCTGACTTTGCCCGCCGGTTGTCGGGCCTGGGTGTGGAACTGCTATCCACCGGCGGCACAGCGCGCCTGCTTCGGGAAAACGGGCTGGCAGTGACCGAAGTGGCCGAGGTGACGGGCTTCCCCGAGATGCTGGACGGGCGGGTAAAGACCCTGCACCCGGCGATCCACGGGGCCCTGCTGGCGCGGCGCGACAACAGCGCGCATATGGCCGCCCTCGCCGCCCACGCCATCCGCCCCATTGACCTGGTGGTGGTGAACCTCTACCCGTTTGAGCAGGCGGCGGCGCGCCCCGCCACCCGGTTGGAGGAGCTGGTGGAAAACGTGGACATTGGCGGCCCGGCCCTGATCCGTTCCGCGGCCAAGAACTTCCGCGACGTGGCCGTCGTGGTCTCGCCCGAGGATTACTCGCCGGTGCTGGCCGAACTGGAGAAGAACGGGGGGCGGCTGTCGGAGGAGACGTGCTGGCGGCTGGCCCAGCGGGCGTTTGCGGCCACCGCCGCTTACGACGCCGCCATCGCCGACACGCTGGCGCGGATCCCCGAGCCGTCGCCCGACGCCAGCCTGCCCGCCGAGCCGCCGCTGTTCCCGGCCTGCTTGCGGATCTCGCTGCGGAAGGTCATGGAGCTGCGCTATGGCGAGAACCCGCACCAGCAGGCCGCCCTCTATCGCCATGCCAATGGCGCGCCGGCCGGGATGGCCGGGGCGCGCCAGCTCCAGGGTAAGGAGCTTTCCTACAACAACCTGGTGGATCTGGAGGCGGCCTGGGAACTGATCAGCGAGTTCGACCAGATCGCAGCCGCCATCATCAAGCACACCAACCCCTGTGGCGCCGCCACCGCCGCCATCCAGGCAGAAGCCTACCGCGGCGCCTATGCCACCGATCCGGTCTCCGCTTACGGCGGCGTGTTGGGCTTCAACCGCCCGCTGGAACCCGACACAGCCGAGGAGATCGCTAGGACTTTCGTGGAGGCCATCATCGCTCCCGGCTTCACCGCCGGCGCGCGAGAGCGGCTGGCCGGCAAGAAGAACCTGCGGCTGCTGGAAATGGTGGGCTACGACCGGGTCGGCAACGAACTGCAGTGGAAGAAGATCTCCGGCGGCATGCTGGTGCAGACCAAGGACATCCGCCCGCTCGCCCCGCAGGACCTGAAGGTGGTCAGCGAGCGGCAGCCAACGGAAGAGGAGATGCGCGCCCTGCTGTTTGCCTGGAAGATCGTGAAGCACGTGAAGTCCAACGCCATCGTCTACGCGCGGGAGGGCCAGTTGGTCGGCGTGGGAGCGGGGCAGATGAGCCGGGTGGATTCAGTCAAGATCGGCGCGGCCAAGGCGGCGCTTCCGCTGAAGGGGACAGTCCTGGCCTCCGACGCCTTCTTCCCCTTCCCCGACGGCGTCGAGGAAGGGGCCAGGGCGGGCATCACCGCCGTGATCCAGCCGGGCGGCTCCATCCGCGACCAGGAAGTGATTGCCGCCGCCAACCGCCTGGGCCTGGCTATGGTCTTCACCGGCATGCGCCACTTCCGCCACTGACGAGGAGTCAGAAGTCAGGAGTCAGAAGTCAGAATGGCGCCCGGGGCGCCTGCGCTCCCGAGGAACCCAGCTTCGGCAAAGTTGCTGATGCTTACAGGAGAGACAGCACCACTGCGGAGCCCGCTTCAAGCTGGGCTGGTAGCACACCCCTCGAAGCGTCGGCAAGTTCCGGCGGCTATTCTCAATTCTGACTCCTGAATTCTGACTCCTGACTCCTGACTCCTGACTCCTGACTCCTGAC
>CAYVGN010000384.1:563-3415 GCA_964451215.1 uncultured Acidobacteriota bacterium | reverse complement strand
CTGGCTCTTATCTTCGCAAATAATCCGATTCTTTTTAGGGTTAATCCGGGCTACCTTTTTATTTAAGAGTAGTTCTATATTATTTTCTTTATAAAACTCTTGAGGCCGGTAAAGGAGCTTTTCTTCTTTAACCTCTCCTGCCAAATAATATGAGATAAGGCAGCGGCAATAAGCGGAATAATCTTCATCGGAGATTACCGTAATCTTTGAAGCCTTATCAACCTTATGTATCGCCTCCACCGCCGCAATCCCCCCGGCGCTTTCCACGACGGGCCGCCAGGCGCGTGGCTGCCGCCGGGCGGCGGCCCGCGCCGCCTTGCCCAGCGCCGTTCCCGAACACACTGCCTCCACGCAGCCGCGGCCGCCGCAGGCGCAGCGCGGGCCGTCGGGAACCAGGGGCGTATGCCCGAACTCCCCCGCCAAGCTCTGGGCGCCGCGGTACACCTCGCCGTTCAACACCAGCCCGCCGCCGATGCCGGTGCTGACGGTGAGGTAGACCATGGAGCGCGTGCCGCGCCCGGCGCCGTAAACAAACTCGCCCAGCGCCGCCGTGTTGGCGTCGTTATCCATGATGCAGGGAAGCCCGAGCTTGGCTGCCAGGTGGTCCACCAGCGGGAAATTGCTCCAACCGCCGGCGTGCATGGAGCGACGAATGCGCTGCGCGGGGAAGTCTACCGGGCCCCCAAAGCCGATGCCGCAGGCTGCGGGCCGCTCGGGCGCCCGCGCCAGCAGTTCCGCGCAGGCCGCCTCCAGGCGCGGCAGCAGCCAGCGACGCCCGCCGGCGCGCAGGGTCGGGCGGCGGATTTTCTCCACCATCGCGCCGCCTTCCTCCACCAGCGCCACGCTGTGGTTAGTTCCCCCGATATCCACGGCCAGTAACATCACCCGACCATTCTATTCTCACCTTTGGAGTGCGGCGCCTTGCCGCCGCTTTGCCGGCGCGGAGCTTGCTCCGCGCCTGCCTCAACACCCGAAATCGCGGCCCGGTTTCGCGCATGGGAGGCGCGACCGTAAGCGAGCGCAGAGCAGCCACCGTCACGCCGTTGCCTTGTCTTGCCGCTACCGCTGGCGCGGTCACTTCTGGAGCCCGTAGCGGATGCCGAAGCGGGCTCGTAGGAAGCCGTCCAGCACCTGGATGTAGAAGCGCTGGCTGTGTTCGCGCACCTTCGGCTCCGCCTCCTGGGGCGAAGCGTAATGGTGCAGCTCGTGGAGGAACACGTCGAGCAGACCCAGCCGGAAGCGGAACACCTCCACCTCCTCGTGGTTTGCTTCCGGGACGGTGGTTTCGATGGCCAGGTCGGAGAGGGGCAGCGGCTGCCACTCGCGGATGCCCTGGTAGGCCAGGTCCAGCTCGGCGACCGGGAGCCCGCTGACCGCGCTGAGCCGGCGCGCGATGCGCGTCTGGGTGCCGGGGCGGTGATGGTGCCCCAGGCAGCCGCAAGGGCTCTTGCGCCGCAGGATCACCACCACCATCGGCGGCACCTTCTTCAGCACACCCTCGTAGCCCTGGCGCAGCGGGGTGGGGATAGTCAGCCAGGTTTCCTCCAGGGCGCCGCGCAGCTCATCGGCCGGGCCGCGGTCCCCGCGGGCGTAAGCGATGAGCACCAGGGGCAGTTCCGGCGCTGGCCGCACGAACATTTGCTCGAAACCGCGCAAGATGACCCAGAACCGCCACAGCAGCCCCGGGCTGTGCACGTGGGTTCCCCCGGCCGCCCGCATGCTTCCAGTCTAATCCGGCTGATTCACGAAGCGCGCGGCTTTCCGCGGCTCTGCCGCCCCGCGGCGCAGAAAGGCTCAGCCTCTCCCCACCGGCACAAGCGCCGAGGTTAGCAAAGCTGCAGAAAGGCCCGCCCGAAGTGGCCTATGCGCTTCGAATCCCACTTGGACCCCACAGACCTCTCGCTACGGCTTTGGATCTCCTCTGAACGCCTCCGCTTGCGACTGGCATCCAGCTTGCCGCGCGCGCAAGCCACCGCCCTTCGAGATGTCGAATAAAATACTCATCTGATTCGATAAAAAGTCTTGCCCATAGGGCGCCGGGCCTGCTGCTTCAGCCGCGCCTTGCCCTGGGCCTGGTAGCGACGGGGCCACTTGCGCACGGTATTGCGGGCGCAGCCGAACTGGCCTTCCCGCGGCGGTGCACCCGGCGGCCGCTGGCGCGATCAAAGGTGGTGGTGGGTGAGCGCCCAGATCGTTTGGCCCACGGAACCTGCACTTGGCAGCAGGGGCGGCGCAGCCGTGGTATTATCAAACTGATGCGACTGGTTGAGGCCCAATATGAGGACGGCCTGCTCCGGCCGACTGAGCCACTGGCACTGCGGCCAGGGGAGCGGGTCAATTTGATAGTGGTTCGGCGTCCTGATCCAAGCCGCTGGAACTTCGAGCGGCTGGCGAAGATTGGCAACGGAGGCGATCTCGCGCTTGCCGAGCAGGGCCTCGCGGATTGGGCGGAGACACTCGACAGGGAGGACCGTAGTTGAGGCGCGGCGAGGTCTGGTGGGCAGACCTCGGTCGATAGCGCCCGCGCGAGCAAACCGGCCGCCGACCCGTCGTAATCTGGCAGAGCGACACACTGACACGCCTTCTCCAGTCGGTACTGGTGATCCCTCTTACGAGCAACATGGACCGCGCAAACCTCGCCGGCACCGCCGTCATCCGTGCCTTCTCGGGTGGACCACCGGAGGACTCAGTCGCTCTCGCATTCCAGATGCGAGCCATCCCGAAGTCGGCTTTGCAGGTCAAGGTCCGCGACCTCACAGAGGGTGAGTTGGCAGAGCTGGAGTTGGCTACCGACGAGGCCTTGGGACGTGTTGAGCCGCAAGAGCAGGATCGCTGAAACACGACCGGCTCGG
>CAYVGN010000384.1:0-553 GCA_964451215.1 uncultured Acidobacteriota bacterium | reverse complement strand
TTTCCGGCTTCAGTCGGCGGGCGTTCCACCTTTGGGGGACCCCGCTTCGTTCTGGACGGGGAGGGGGAAGCGAGCTGTGCTGAGCTGGCTGCCGGCTTGCGGGAGCGCCGGCCGTGGCGCCGGCTGGCCCGCTTCGGCCGCCTGTTTCTTCTCCGAGGGGAAGAGAATCACCCTACCCAGCCACTTGGCGGCTGGGTCGCGGCGAAAGGCTTAATCCAGGCCGCTGCGGCGCAGCAGTTCGGCCAGCGCCTCCTCCGGCTTGCCCCCGTACATTTCGGCATAGCTGAGCGTCAAGCGGTCGGCAGCCGCAGGGGCGCGTCCCTCCACCATGCCCGCAGGGCGCACACGCAAGCCCCGGCCCTAAGCCTCAATAGCTGCTGCTAATGGCCAAAACGTGTGGAACAATATTCCGGCTTGGCTCGTACTTGGTGGCAAATGCGAAATGGAGGTGCGTCCATGCGAGTTCCCCGAAGACTATTCTGCCTGCTAGCGCTGTCGGCGGCGCGGGCCGGCCGGGCTCCCGCGGCTCATGCAGCCAGATGGCCAGGCGCGG
>CAYVGN010000383.1:0-3421 GCA_964451215.1 uncultured Acidobacteriota bacterium | reverse complement strand
GCCTGCATCTCGTTGATTCGGCGAAACTGCAGGCGGGACGCCTGCGCCCCCAGGGCAGGATTCGCGGCTTTTTCAGCATCCTGCTGGTGCCGTGATCGGCCAAAAAACCGGCGTATCGCGGCAGCGCCGCCATCTTGCCATTGGGCCCGCCGCGGCGGGCCGGCGGCGCTACATCTGCCGGGCGCGCCAGTTGGGCTCGCTGGCCCCGCCCGTCTCCTTCAGGATCTGGAACAGACGTCGCTCCAGGTCCTGCACCAGCGCCTTCAGCTCCGCGTCCTTGATGCGCTGGAGCAGCGGGCCGGCCTCGGTGGTGGTGCGCACCTGGCCCAGCAGGTTGTGCATCTGGTCCGGATCCTCTTGAATGTCGTAGAGTTCGTCCAGGTCCCAGAGGCCGTGGTAGCGCATGTAGGCGTAGCGGTCGGTGCGCAGGCCCAGCACGGTAGGCGTTTGCGGGTAGCCCCGCTCCCAAAAATACTCGTAGAGGAACTCGCTGCGCCAGGCGAGGTCGTCGCCGGAAAACAGCGGGCGCAGGGAGCGCCCCTGCATGGTTGGGGGCACGGGCAGGCCGGCAACCTCCAGGAAGGTTGGCGCCACATCCAGGTTCAGCGCCATCTGCCGGCGCTGCTGCCCGCCCGGGATCAACGCCGGACAATGGACGAACAGCGGGATGCGGATGGACGGCTCGTACATCGCCCGCTTGTCGATCAGGCCGTGCTCGCCGCACAGGAAGCCGTTGTCGCTCGCGAACACGAACAGCGTCTCCTCCAGCAACCCGGCTTTCTCCAGCGTCTCCCGCACGCTGCCCACGCTTTCGTCCACGGCCAGCAGCGTGCGGCAATAGTCGCGATAAAAGGCGTCCAGGCTCACCTTGCGGTCATACATGCCGTCCACGCCGTGCCAGCTGTTGCGCTGGCGCCGCACCCAGTCCGGCTTGCCGCGGTAGTTCTCTTCCGTGTCGGGGAAGGAGGCGGGCAGCGGCAGCTTCACCGAGGAGTACCGGTCGCGGTGGCGCGGGGCGGGGAGGAACTCGTGGTGCACGGCCTTGTGCCCGATCGAAAGCAGGAAGGGCCGCTGGCGGTTCTCGCGGATGAAGCGGTTGCTGTAGTCGGTGATGAGGTCGGTGACGTAGCCGGTGTGCCGGCTGCGCTTCCCGTTGACGTTGAAGACCGGGTCGAAGTACACGCCCTGGCCGCGGAAGGAAACCCAGTAATCGAAGCCCGGACGCGGTTCATCGCTCTCCCCGCCCATGTGGAACTTGCCCACGTAGCCGGTGCGGTAGCCGGCCTGCTGCAACGCCAGCGGGTAAGTAGCCAGTCCGCGGGGCAGCGGCGTGTTGTTGTCCAGCACGCCGTGGGCGTGCGGGTAGAGGCCGGACAGGAACGAAGCGCGGCTGGGCGAGCACAGCGAGTGGGTCACGAAGGCGTTGCGGAACACAATCCCATTGCGGGCCAACCGGTCAATCTCCGGCGTCTCCACGAACGGATGGCCCAGGAAGCTGAAGAAGTCATAGCGCAGGTCGTCAATCAGCATGAAGACGATGTTGCGCCGCGCGCGCATCTGCTCCGTTCGGCGCAAAGGCAGAGGCGCGGCGACCGCGGCGGCTGTTTGCTGCAGGAACTGACGTCGGCTGCTCGCTTGGCTCATGCCCGCCATTCTACCTTGCCGCCTTTGTGTTTTGACTTCCGGCCCTTCCGCGATAGCATCCGGCCGTGCCTGGGGAGACCGGCGGGATTGCCTGGTCCGAGCCGGTGCGACCGCTACGGGAAATGGGCCGATGGTCGCTGGCGGCGGTCGGCGTGGGCGGGATCATCGGCGCTGGGATCTACACGCTGCCCGCCACGGTAGCGGGCTCGCTGGGCGCAGCCAGCCTGCCCGCCTACCTGGTGGCGGCGGCGGCCACGCTGATCTTCGGCCACTCGATGGCCGTGTTGGGCCGCTCCTTCGAGCTGAGCGGCGGACCCTACCTCTACGTCGCCAGCGCGCTCGGCGAGTTCTGGGGCTTCCAGGTTGGCTGGTTCTTCGCGCTGGCCCGCCTCACGGCCCTGGGCGCCGTCACCAATGTCTTTGTGGCTTATCTGGAGCGGTTCGTTCCCGCCTGCTCCGGCGGTTGGGGACGCGCCGCTGCTATCGTCATTTCGTTAGGCCTGCTCGCCGCCATCAACGTGGCCGGCATTCGCGACACGGCGCTGGCCATGAACCTGTTTGCGGTCGGCAAGATCCTGCCGCTGCTCCTGTTTATCCTGGCGGGCGCCTTTTTCGCCGACTGGAGGCGCCTGGCGATTCCAGCGCCGCCTGAGCCGGCGACTTTCGGCCACGCCGTTCTGCTGTTGATCTTTGCCTTCGGCGGCTTTGAGTTCTTGACCGTGCCGGCGGAGGAATCGAAGCGGCCCACCGAGCACGTTCCCTTCGCCTTGCTGGCCAGCATCGGCTGCTGCTCGCTGCTCTACCTTGGGGTGCAGGCGGTGGCGCTGGCAACGGCGCCGGAGCTGGCGCAGCACCATGACGCGCTGGCCTACGCCGCGGAGCGCTGGGCGGGAGCGGCGGGAGCGATAACGATGGCGGCCGGGGCCGCCGTCTCCACTACTGGGACCAACCTGGCCAACCTGCTGGTGACCTCGCGCCTGCTCTATGCCTTTTCCCGCGACCGGCTGATGCCGCCCTGGCTGGGGGCCCTGCACCCCCGCCGGCGTACCCCCGCCCGCGCCATTGTGCTGCTCTTCGCGCTGGGGGCAACGCTGGCGGTCACCGGCACGTTCGCGCATTTGGTGGCGCTGAGCGCCGCCGCCCGCCTGGTCACCTACGGAGCCTCCTGCGCCTCCGTGTTTCGCCTGCGCTGGACCGCTCGCCGGGTGCGCCCGCTCGTCCTGCCCGCCGCCGGAGCCCTGCTTTCGGTGGTATTGATTGTCATGTTGCCGCCGCGCGACCTGCTGCTGGCCGCTGCCGCCCCGCTCGCCGGCGCCGCCGTCTACCTGGCCATGAAAGCCCGCTACGCAGCCTAGCTGCTTTCCTGCGCGAGGGCTATGTAGGGCCCGGCCCCGCAAAGCGGGATGCGGGCCGTGCTGGCCTTTGGGCCTTGACGACCAGGGAAACCAACGCAAGGAACACCGCCAGCACGGTCAGCGCCGGCACAACGCGCAGGGCCGGGTGCCAGTAGGAAGCAAGATAGGGCAGGGGAGCCAGCGCGAAGCCCAGGATCGCGGCCTGCGCGCGGCCCAAGGAGGCCTCCGCTGCCGCCACGGCAATGGCGGGAAACACCACCAGGCAGTCGTAGATGTGGCCGTAATAGCCGGCGAGTAGCGCGCCGGAACTGGCGAGCGCAAAGCTGAGCGGGAGCGCCGCGCGCCGGGCCAGCAGGAAAACCAGCGCCAGCACAACAGCGCTTGCGGCCGCCAGCGGCCAGGGCGGGAGCAAGGCCCGCAGG
>CAYVGN010000382.1:0-3437 GCA_964451215.1 uncultured Acidobacteriota bacterium | reverse complement strand
CCTCCAGATCATGCGCCACCGGCTCGGCCGCCTTCTGGCGGTAGCGGCGGGACAGCCGCGGCGAAATCGCGCCGCTGTTCAGCAAGGCGTAGTCGAACAGCCGGATACCGCAGTGCTCATAAATTGCCTTGATGTGATCGGAGGCCGAGAGACCGGAAGTTTCGCCGGGCTGGGTCATCAGGTTGCAGACGAAGACCTTGACCGCCGGCGAGGCAGCGATGGCCTCGGCCACGCCCCTGATCAGCAGGTTGGGAAGCAGGCTGGTGAACAGCGAGCCCGGGCCCACCGTGATGATGTCGGCTGCCGCCAGCGCTTCGAGGGTTTCCGGCAAGGGCCGGCAGTCGTCGGGAATCAGGCGGAGGCGGGCGATGCGGCGTGGTGCCCGGCCGATGCGCGATTCGCCGGCCAGGCGGCTGCCGTCGGCCAGTTCCGCTTCCAGCGTCACGTTGCTGGTGGTGGCGGGGAAGATGCGCCCGCGGATAGCCAGCACCTCGCTCGATACCTTGACCGCGGCTGTGAAGTCGCCCGTGATCCGGGTGAGCGCCGCCAAGAACAGGTTACCGAAGCTGTGCCCCTTCAGGCCACGCCCGCGCGCGAACCGGTATTGGAACAGTTGCGACAGCAGCGCCTCGTCTTCCGACAGCGCCACCAAACAGTTGCGGATGTCGCCGGGGGGCAGCACCCTCAGGTCGCGCCGCAGGCGGCCGGAACTGCCGCCGTCGTCGGCCACCGTTACCACGGCGGCCAGGTCGCTGATATACGCTCCCGCCGCCTCGGCGGCCGGCGCCGGTTCTGCCAGCACGTACCGCTTTAGCGCCCGTAGAACCGCGGAAAGGCCCGTGCCTCCACCAATCGCCACGCAGCGAAGCCCCCTGGACGCGGGGGGAATCGAAAGCAGCTTGTCCATGTGAGCCCTCAGTGGCAATCCAACCGGGTATCTGCTGTTCTTACCGCTTTCAGCGTAATTGTGGGCTTCTGCGGGCGGCAATAGAACGGGAGTTGCACGGCGGGTAGTACCAATAGGGTAACGGGAGCCAACGGGCCAGGAGGGTGCAGGTAGCGCTGCTGACTCCAGCACAAGCCGCGAACTGTCCGGCCCTGGCAGCGCATCGCGCGCCGATAGTAGCAATCCCAGCGCCGCATAAGGTGCCATATCTACGCAGCCGCCGCTAGTAGGGGCGGGTGAGCTCGGTGAATTCGAAGTCTCGGGGATCCAGACCGGCCTGGCGGAGCTGCCGGACGCACTCCTCAACGGTGTCTCCGAAGGCTTGAATACGCCGCAATCGCACGTCTAGCTGGACTCGTCCGTTCTCTTCCCTCAGGCCCGTGGGAGTGTAAAGCTCCAGCGCCGCCCACTTGCCAGCGTGCTCCATCCGTTCGGCAATGGTCAGCTCCTCAGGAGCCAGGCCAACAACGCCTCGCCTGCTATCCCGGGAAAGCAGCGTCTTCGTAGTAACCTCCTGGTCGCCGCGCAGCGCGTCCCTGAAGCCGGTTATTTTACAGCGGCGCGCGGTATAATCCCAATTCACAAGCGGAAGTTCAAGGTGCGTGGCATAAAGTCCAACGTCGGGGCGGCAGGGCCCGACCAACAGCGGCAGGCATCAGTGAAAAGGCTGATCGTCAATGCCGACGATTTCGGATTCACGCGTGGTGTCAACGAGGGCATCTTGCGCGCGCACCGGGAGGGTATCGTCACTGCCTCCACGCTGATGGCCGACGGGCCGGCGTTCGCCCACGCGGTTGAGGCCGCCCGGGCTACGCCCTCGCTGGACGTGGGGGTGCACCTGGTGTTATGGCCGGCGCCCGGCGTGCAGCCGGGCGCTGCGTTCCAGGACTGGCGGCTGCCGCGCCGCCTCCCGTGGTTTGTGGCGCGGGCCTTGTCGTGGTCGTCAGGGGCCATCGAAGCTGAGTTCTGCCGCCAGGTGCAGAAGGTGCAGGCCGCCGGCCTCTGCCCCTCACATCTGGACACGCACAAGCACCTACACCTGCTGCCCTGGGTCATGAAGGCGGTGGTGGCGGTAGCCCGTCGCTTTGCGATCCCTTGGGTGCGCCGGCCGCTCTATCGGCGCCAGGCCACTGCCAGGGGCTTGCGGGTCCCCGACTATCTCGTCGGGTTTCGTTTGACCGGGACAATGAATCGGAATACCCTGCTGAGAGGGCTGTCGCGGCTGCGGCCCGGCCTGAGCGAGCTGGTGTGCCACCCGGGCCTCTTTGACCAGGAACTGGAACGGGCGCCCACCTGCCTGAAACAACAGCGCCAGGTGGAGTTGGAGGCGCTCACCGATCCGGAGGTTCGCCGCTTGCTCGAGCGCCAGGGTGTGGAACTGACTTCATACAGGGATTGCTGATCGCGGATCGCGGATTGCCAGCCGGAGTGCTCCCGGTTTTCCCCTTGATCCGCCATCTGAGAGCCACATCCGCACCGGGAAGGGATGGAGCCTTGAAGCCGGAATTTTCCATCGTCATCCCCGTCCACAATGAAGAGCCGCACCTTATGCCGCTGTACATGCGCGTCGTGGAAGTGATGCAGGAGAGGTATCCTTCTTTCGAGATCATTTTCGTGGACGACGCCTCCAGCGACGGCTCGTTCAAGCTGCTGGAGCAGATGGTGCAGATGGACGGACGGGTGGTGGCCATCCAGTTGCGCCGGAACTTTGGGCAGAGCGGGGCGTTGGCGGCGGGTTTCGATGCCGCTCGCGGCGAAGTGGTCATCGCCATGGATGCCGATCTGCAGCACGACCCGGCTGACATCCCGGCGTTGGTGGAAAAGATGCGGGAGGGGTACGACCTGGTCAGCGGCTGGCGCCACCCCCGGGTGGATAACCTGCTGACCCGGCGCCTGCCCTCGGCGGTGGCCAACTGGTGCATGCGCCGGATTTCGGGGCTGCCCATCCACGATTTCGGCACCACCTTCAAAGCCTACCGCCGCGAAGTCATCAAGAGCGTGAACCTTTACGGCGAGTTGCACCGCTTCATCCCGGCGCTGGCTGAGCTGGACCGCTCGCGGGTGGCTGAGGTGCCGATCCGCAACGTGGTCCGTGCGGGCGGCAGCTCCCATTACGGCCTGGACCGCACCTTGCGTGTGCTCTTCGACCTGGCCACCGTCCGCTTCCTTCGCAAGTACCTCACCCGCCCGCTGCATTTTTTCGGCCCGCCAGGCGTGCTGGCGCTGCTGACGGGCGGCGGCTGTCTGGCCTTTGTCCTGTGGAAAAAACTGCAGGGCCTCCCCGTCTTCCTGGAGCACGGTCCCCTGCTGATGGTCGGCTTCCTGCTGGCGCTGGCGGGCGTGCAGTTGATTTCCACCGGCCTGATCGGCGAGATCCTGATCCGCACCTACTTCGAATCGCAGAAGCGGCGCATTTACTCGGTGGCCCGCGTGGTGTCCAGCCACCCGACGCAGTTCGACAGTCGCTCGGCGCGCGCCTAGCCGGCTGCGG
>CAYVGN010000381.1:0-3446 GCA_964451215.1 uncultured Acidobacteriota bacterium | reverse complement strand
GGCCAAAAGCGCCCGGCTGGCCAAAAGCGCCCGGCTGGCCAAAGGCGCCCGGCTGGCCCACGAAGCCGGGGCTGGGAACAGAGCCCGCGGCACCCATCAGGGCGCCCATCAGGATCGGGTCGCGCCGGAAGTCGTAGACGAACTCCCACTCGTTGTACTTCTCGCGCCCGAGGTAAACCTTGATGGAAGCGCGTTCGCTCTTGCTGGCCACCCCGGCAATGCCGGCACCGAAGACCTGCCCTCCCGGAGCGCCGGGCATGCCTGCCGCAGCGGGCAGCGTCACAAACCCGGGCGTGGAAACAGGGACGCTGGCCACCAGGCTCGTCCCGGCGGTCACAGTGGGAACTGAGGCGCCAGCGAGCACGCCAGGTCCGGCTACGCCGGCCGGCAGTCCCGGAGGAACCATCACCCCGGGCGGGAGGCCGGCCACAGGCATGGGGGCTACCCCCGACCGCATCCCCGGCGGCAGGACCTGGCCTGCAGCGGAGGGCTGGCCAAATGTCGTCGGCTGACCGAAGGCGGACGGCACCGGGGTTGTAGGCGACACCCCGCCCACGCCCCAAGCCGTGGCTGTAACCGCCGTCACCGGCTGTTGCAAGACGGAGTCGGTCAGCACCCCGTTGGGACCGATGTGAACCAGCCGCCACTCGTCGCTTCCGGTCACCGGATCCAGGAATCGTTTCCGCAGGAAGCGGATGTTGTTGGTGCTCTCCAGGTCTTCCACCTTGGCGGGATAGCGCCGGAACTTTCGGAAATAGAGCTGAATGGCGCGCTCGTACTGCTTGCCGCGGTGAATCAGGTCTGCCTCCCTTTCCCGCCGCGCTTCGACGGCGGCACGCGGCAGGACGGCGGAAAGCCCGATCACCAGCAGAGCCGAGAAGAAGAGGATGGTGAGCAGGGCCCACCCTTCCTCCCGCCGATTGCGGAAGGCGGAACGCGGAGTGTGGGGTTCAGCCCGCCTCAATCCGCAATCCCAAATCCGCATTCCACAACCCGCCTCAGTCATGGGTTTTCCTGCAGGGGAAGCGTCTGCTTGTGCTTGGTGACAAGGTCTTCGGCTTCCACCGTGTTCACACCGATCTTTACAATTCTATACCTCTTGTTGACGACCTCGCCCTCGGCGGCAATGAAGATCTCCTCCCCATTGACAAAAAAAGCCTTCTTTGCGGTGTCGCCCGGCTTGTGCGCATAGCCAAAATACTTCAGCGGGATGGGAGACGGAGAAGGCTGGGAGGAGCCCGCCGGCTTGGCCTCGGAACCTTTTGTGACCGCCGGAGCCGCCGGCTGCGGAATCGCTGCCGGGGGAGCCTGGTACTGGAAGATGTTCCGCTCTGTACCCTGATAGGTCACGTTCTGCACCCTGGCCAGCAGGTCCAGGCGCAGCTTTGGATCGAGCGGCTGGCCGGAGAAGCGCTGCGTGGCCTGCCGCCAACCGCCCGCCACGCGAGCGGCAGCGCGCGGCGCCCGGGCGGGCTGAGCTGGACTCTCCGGCGCCCGGCCTGTCTTGGCCGGCGCCGACGGGGCGGAGCCGTTCCAGGAAAGATTCCGGTACAGCACTAGCGCCGCCACGATCAGCAGAATGGCGCCGACCACCAGCTTGTTTCGGTCCTGCGGTCTAACCTGCAAAGCCACCTTGACTCCCAACTACTCGGCACTCAGCACTCAGCACCCGGCGGCTAGGCCCGGAAGAAGGTAACCAGCCGCAGGGTGAGGCGCACCGAGCGGGGCTGGGTCGGCCCGGCCGCGCTCCCGGCTACGGTGATCTGGTCGATCAACAGGAACAGCGACGAGCGTTCCACCTGGTTCATGAACTGCACGACATTGGTGTAGTCGCCCTCCAGCGCCGTGCTGATGTCCACCGCGAACAGGTCCTCCTGGCCCCGCAGCTCGTTGAGCGAATAGGAGACCGCTCCCTTGCGCACCTTGTTAGCGACAGCCAGCCTGTCCAGTTGCTCCATGATGGTGGAGAAGCCCGTGGCCCGGGGCAGGAACTTCTCCTGGTGGAACTGGCGGTCCTGCTGGCGGCCCTCGTCGAGCTGGGAAACGACGTCCCGCAGGCGCCCGACCAGGGACCGCTGCGACCTCAGGTCGTTCTCCAGGCGGCTGAACTGCTCGCGCCGCTGGCGGGCGCGCTGTTCGGCCGGCTTCAACAACAGGATAAAGAACGCCGCATCCACCAACACCAGCGCGGCCAGCAGCACCGGCACCATCCGGCGCCAGAGATGGTGGCGGAGCGAGGGCCGTTCGCTCCCGGGTTGCGGGTGGTTATTTCTGGGCATAGAGAACGGTCAATCCCAAACGAATGGTAGGGTCGCTGGCGCCGGCGCCCGGCGGCACCTCCTGCTGGAGGACCGGCGTGCCGAACTTTTCCGAGGTCTCAATGCGGCGCACGAACTCCAACAACTGGTCCATGGACTCGCCCGCCACCGACATCTCCAGCCGGATCTGCTGGGTATCGAGCACCTCGGGCCGGATGCTGATGACCTGCGCCCGGCTGGGCATCAGCTTTTCCAGGTCCATGAACAGTTGTGTCCAGGAGATGCTCTTCTGCAGGATCAGCGAGTTCAGGAACTGCGCGCGCTCGATGACTTCCCGCGCCTCGGGCTGCTGGAGCTGCTGCTCGAGCTTGTTCCGCTCGGACTCCATGCGGGCGATCTCGGCCCGCATTCTTTCCGCCATCAGCCCGATAGCGCGGTCGCTGCCCCAACTATGGAAATAAGCCACTCCCTGGGCGACAGCCAGCAGCAGCAGCAACAACAGCGCACTGCCCGCCAGCACGTTGAAGCGGCGGCGGTTCACGGTGGGCCGGCTGGCCAGATTCAGTTCTACCCGCATGAGCAGATGCGGCTTGGCCCCTCCGAGGGCGGAGGCCGCGGCTCTCATCCTCCCGCCCCCGGGTACCGAACCAGCTCGGAATACCTCCATTAGCATAATGCCCGCAGTAGCCAGTCGGCAGCCTTAAGAACTGCGCGCCGCCGACTGGCAACTGCCGGGCGCGATCACTCCTTGGCCTGCTCGGCGACCATCCCGTAGATTCCCAGGAACTTCGCGTCTCGGGCGCGAGTCCCCGGGACCAGCAAGGCCTGGGGGCGAAGGTCCAGTTCCCGGCTCAGGGCTTGCTCCAGGTCCGGCGTCCGCTCGCCGAAGCCGGCCAGGTAGACGCGTTCCACGCCCTGCTTGCAAGTGTCCTGGAAGTAGACAGCCGAGCCGTAGATGTCGGCCACGACCTCCTCCAGCGAGTGCACTTCCTCGCCGGGGGGCAGTTCGGTGGCGCGAAAGATGCGCAGGCGGCCCATGCTAACCACGACGATGGTCAGCAGGCGACCCGCCGCCCGCACCAGCATGGTGCCCACGGGCCGCCGTTCTGCGGTCTCGACCAGCCCCAGCGCCGCCAGCGACGACAGGGTGACAAAGCCCGGCTGGTAGCCCAGCGATTCGGCCACCGC
>CAYVGN010000380.1:0-3450 GCA_964451215.1 uncultured Acidobacteriota bacterium | reverse complement strand
CCGTTGGACGCCAGGGTGAAGATGCCGGGCGAGAACGGCGCCACCAAGACCTGGATCGCATTCCCTTTCCCCAGCGCGCTTTCGACCGTAAGCGTGTAGGTGCCCGGCGCCAGGTTAGCAGGGAGCAGGGCGTTAATCTGGTCGGGCGAGACGTAGAAGAGCGGGAGTGCTATGCTGCCCAGCCACACCCGGGTGCCGAGCAGCGCGGTAGGCAGCGGGAAGCCCGGCGTGTTCCCGGTGGATTCGGCCAGGTTGCTGCCGAAGATCGCTATGATGCTGCCCGGTGCGAGCGGGGCAGCAGGGTTGAAGCTGGCGGCGTTGACGGCGGCGCCTGTCAGCAGCGCCGGGCGAACAGACTGGAGCGCGGTGGCGGTGAAGGTCACCGAGACGGGCCCGGCGGTGGCCACCACCTGCACGGTCCCGGGCACGCTGGGCAGGGTGAGTACGGTGCTGGCCTGCCCGGTGCTGTCGCTGAGCGCGCTGCGGTTGCTCAGCGAGCCGCCGCCGCTGGTGATAGCAAACGTTACCGGCACCCCTGCCAGCGGCGCCCCCTCGGCGTCCACAACCTTGACCGTCAGCGGCGGCAGGACGGTCCCCACGGTGGCGCTCGCCCCGTTCCCGCTGACGATGCTGATCTGCGCCGGGGCAGTCGTCACGCTCAAGTTCACCAGGACCTCGTTGATCACAGTATTGGTGCTGATGCGCACCCGCCCCAGATACTTGCCTACCTGCAACCCGGCCGCTGACACCTGCAAACCTACCGGCGCCGCCGCGCCGAGCTCCAGTTGGCCGCTCGTTTGCGAAGCGCTGATCCAGGAATCCAGCGGGGCCAGTTGCCAGCCCAGCCGGCTTGAGGTGACGTTGACCAGCGAGACAGCGACCGTGGTGGAGCCGCCCTGAAGCAGGGAAATCTTCAGCGACAGCGGATCCACGATCAGGCTGGGGGCGAGGCCGCTGGTAGAAAGCTCCGCGAGCCCCCGCCCGAAGGTTGCGGCGAGCAGTCGGCCGCCGCGCAAGAGCAGGTCTGTGACCGGCGCAGCAGGCAGGGCGGTGATCAGCGGCGTCCACTGCAAGCCGACATTGAAGGTGACGAACACGCCGGCATCGGTGCTGACGTATAGGCGCTGCGCGGGCAGGAGCAAACTGGGGGAAGAGGCCGGGTCCACCAGCACCGTGTGAATGGGGACCTGGGGGAGGTTGCCGCGCACTGAGAGCCAGGAGGGCTCGCGCCCGGCGGGCGCCCCCAGCCCTTCAGTAGTGCGCAGCAGATCGCCCGGCAGGTAGCCGGCGGTGGTGCTGGGCCCGCCCGGAAACGCACCGATAGCCGCATAGACGGTGCCTGCCTGCCGGGTGTCCACTGCCAGGCGGCTCACCAATCCTGGCAGCGTGGAGAGGCGGCTCCAGCTCGCCCCGCTATTGTTCGAGCGCCAGATGGTGGAGACGTTCGGGCAGGGAGGGGTGGGCCGGACTTCGGGGAGGCAGGCCGTGGCCGCGTAAAGGATTTGCACGGCGAACGGCGCCACCGCCAGCGCCGTCACCACGTTGCCATCCGGGTCCACGGTGCCCAGCGTTTGCCAGGTGGCGCCGCTGTCGGTGCTCCGATAGACCCGCCGGCCCGCCACGTAGACGGTCGCCGGGTTGATGGGATCCATGACCAGTGGCGGATAGGGAGCGCGCGCTTCGGTGCTGGGGATTACCGTCTTGGAGGAAAAGTTGGCGCCGGCATTGGTGGAGACAAGCACGGTGGCGTTGGCGGCCGCAAAGATGTTTTGTGAACCGGAAGCAGGAGCCGCGATGCTGCCGACCCCGAGCGAGGACGCCTCCTTCCACGGCTGCGGGCCACCCACGTTGCCGAACAGTCCGGCCGGCCCGGCGGCCCAGGCCACGTTCTTCGAGTCCAAGGCAACTCCCAGGTACTGACCGATGGCACCGACCGCGATCTTCCCGGAAAGGCCGCCCTCCGCCAGCGCCACCCCTTCCAGCCCCTTCTCACCTGCCAGCAGCAGCGTGGCGCCCGAAATGCGCATGACGTTGAACTGCTGCGTGGCCGTCTCGACGGTCAGCCAGTAATCTCCCAGGGTCTGCAAACGCATCAGGGTGGCGGCAGCCATATAGAAGTTCCTGCCGTCGGCGTCGGCGAGAAGCTGCACGCGCGTCCCGGCCGAAGTCGTAGAGGAGGCCAGCACCCAGGTGGCCCCGCCATCCGTGCTGCGGCAGAAGTCGATCAGCGGGTAGGTAGCCCAGGTCTGGTACAAGAGGGCGACGTAGAGCGATGCCCCACGCACCAGCACGCTGACCCAGATCGCCCGGCCGCCGCCGGTCTCGGGCACCGGCAACGGCAGGTAGGTCCAGGTGTGCCCGCCGTCGGAAGAGCGCCCCAACAGGTTGTCGCGCGTCCCCGCCGTTTCTCTGCTCAGCACCCCGGCATAGACCTTGCCCTGGCCGTCGAAAGCAAGGTCGGTTACCTGCCGCGAGATCACCTTCTTCCACGCCGTGCCGGAATCAATCGAAAGGAACAGGCCCTCCGAGGAACCGGCAAAGATACGGGAAGTGGAGAGGGGGTCCACGGCCAGGAGGCAGACGGGGCGATCGGTGAAGCGAACACCCATGCCCCAGCTCCGTCCGCCGTCGGTCGAACGGGCCACACCTTGCGCCGGCCGGGGGCTGAGCTCATCCCCGGTGCCGGCGTAGACGACGTCGGGCGTCACCGGGTCCACGGCAACTGAGCAGACTTGCAGAGAAGGCAATGAGCCGGACGAGGCCGACCATGTCTGGCCGCCGTCGCTGCTCTTCCAGATGCCGCCGCCGGGCGCAGCCAGGTAAACGCTAGAGTCCGACCGCGGGTTGACGGCCAGCGAGGTGACGCGGGCCGGGACCTCCTCCGGCCCGATCAGACTCCAGGCTCTGAGACCGAACTGCGCCCAGGCCGCATCACTGAGAATGCAGACAGCGAAGATGACGCAGGCCAACCCCCGGGAAACGGAAGCGTGGCTGGTCTGCGAGGTCTGGGGTTTCATAAGCCGGCGCTAGTGGATGGCGGCGACCGGGGCGGGGCTGGTCGGGCTGGAGGCGCTGCCCACGGTCACCACGACCGGCAAGTTGTCACCTTGCACGCGGTCGCCGGGAACGCGGATGTTGATCTGGTAGAGGCCGACAAACCCGGGTGCCAGGCCGGCGTACGTCACGATCATGGGGTGACCGCCGATGGTGACCGCGACCCGCTGGGTGGTGACGGAAAGCGGGGTGGCGGAGGCCGGCCGGCCGCTGGGCACCAACGGCGTAACCGCACCCAGCCCGGTGGCGTACAGGATCAGGTCGCGGTCGCGCCTGCCGGGATTGTCGGGGGTGACCGGCCGGAAGTCGTCGGCATGGAACAGCGCCGCCTGCGTCCGTCCGCCGGCGTCAATGCTAAAGACGCCGGGCGCCGCCGAGTTCACCTGCACAAGTGCA
>CAYVGN010000379.1:1652-3477 GCA_964451215.1 uncultured Acidobacteriota bacterium | reverse complement strand
AACGCCGTTGTGCGCCAGGCTGACCTCGCCGGCGTGGGGGATGTTGCCGCCGCCGACCAAGCCGGCGTCGGAGATGGTGTGGTGTGGGGAGCGGAAGGGCCGCGTGCCCAGCAACCCTTGCGCCGGGTCCAGCACCCCGGCCACGCTGTGGATCTTGGTGGTCTGGATGGCCTCCTCGAAGCTGAGCGCCGGCAGGATGGTGGGCAGGCGCTTGGCCAGCATAGTCTTGCCCGAGCCGGGCGGCCCAATCATCAGGATGTTATGGGCGCCAGCGGCGGCCACTTCCAGGGCGCGCTTGGCAGTCTGCTGGCCGCGTACCTCGCGGAAGTCCACGTTGTAGGCGCTGGCCTGCGCCAGCGCCTGGCGGGCATCCACCCGGGTAGGCGCAAAGCCTGGCACGCCGTTCACCAGCGCCAGCACCTCGCCCAACGAACTCACCCCGTAAACGGCCACCTCCTCGACCACCGCGGCCTCGCGGGCGTTGGCTGCGGGCACCACCAGGTTGGGGATGCGCGCCTCTCGGGCCTGCACGGCGATGGGCAGCGCCCCCCGGATGGGGCGTACCGAGCCGTCCAGCCCCAATTCCCCCAGGAACAGGAAATCCGGGAAGCGAGCGACCGGGGCCGCCTCCAGTGCCCCCAAAATGCCCATGGCCATCGGCAGGTCGAACCCTGAACCCTCCTTCTTCTTGTCGGCGGGCGCCAGGTTGACCGTCACGCTCTGCCCGAAGTAGTACCCACAGTTCTTCAGCGCGCCGCGCACCCGCTGGTGGCTCTCCTTCACCGCGGCGTCGGGCAGGCCCACGATCATGAAGTTCTGCAGGCCGCTGCTCGACAGGTCCACCTCGACGTCCACCAGGTAGGCATCAATGCCGAACAGGGCCGCGCTGCGGGTCTTGACCAGCATGGCAAACAAGCGCCGGGTGTCAGGATTTCTTGCTGGCCGGCTCCTGGCACCCTACTTTTCGCGGAGTGGCCGGATTATCCCACTCTCTCAGGCACAAACGCAAGCAAGCTCTCACGGAAGCATGACCCTTTCCTGAGCAAGTGATAGGGCCACCAGCACTAGGACCGGGTGCGGTCTTCGACCATGCGGCGCAGGCTTTCGATTTCGCCGCGGATGTTGTTCTGGCGGATGCTGATGCTGAGCAGGTAGCCGAGATGGACGAGCCAGGCCGCCAGGAACGCGTAGAACAGCCAGTTCACGAGAGCACCTCCCGGCGCAGCGCCTCCACCTGCTGGCGCGACTGCTCCAGCTCGAGACGCTGGTACATCAGGAAGACAAAGAGCAAGGTCAGGGCGGCGACCGCCTGGAGCAGCCCGAGCCACATGTCGCGGTCGAGGCCCGAGCCCGGGCCGCCGGCGACGACCGGCGATGGATGCTGCGTACGCCACCAGCGGATGGACATGTACACGATGGGGACGTCGAGCAAGCTGATGATATTGAACACCGCCGAGACCGCCGCCCGCCGCGCCGGCTCTGCCAGGAAGCCCCGCAGCAGCAGGTAGGAGACGTAGATGAGCCAGAGCACGAAGGTGGACGCGAGCCGGGCGTCCCAGGTCCACCAGATGCCCCAGACGGGCTTGGCCCAGATCGGCCCGGTGACCAGGACCACGGAGCAATAGATTACCCCGATCTCGGCCGAAGACACCGCCCAGCGGTCCCAGCTCATCTTGCGCCGTGCCAGGTAGAGGGCGCTGGAGACCCCGGAAAGGAAAAAGGCCAGGAAGGCCACCCAGGCCGAAGCCACGTGGAAGTAGAAGATGCGCTGCACCACCCCCATGGTGGCTTCCGTGGGCACCTCCAGGAAAATGGCGTGCAGCGC
>CAYVGN010000379.1:0-1552 GCA_964451215.1 uncultured Acidobacteriota bacterium | reverse complement strand
GTAAAGATCAGGTCAAAGCCCGCCATCAGCTTCATCCAGAGCTGGTAGCTGCGCCAGGGCTGGCCGGCCAGCGCGGCCGTAGTCGCCTCCACCACGGCGATCAGCAGCGGCGCCAGCAGCGGGAACAGCAGCACCGGCAGCATCAGCTCGCGGGTGCGGATGGTGATGGTCATGGCCGAGAGCAAGGTGCCCAGCACGGCAAAGCCCCAGGTGCCCAGAAGCAGGATGGCGGCCAGCGGAGCGGCATGCGGCAGCAGCGGGACGTTGTAAAAGACCGCGAACAGCGGCAGCACCAGCAGCTCCACCAGCAGCATGAACGCCGCGCTGCTCAGCGCCTTGCCCAGGTAGATGGCCGCCGGCGACACGGGGGCGGCCAGCAGGCCCAGCAGGGCGTCGTTGGGCAGCTCGCGGGCAAAGCTGCGGTTCAGCGCCAGCATCCCGGCGAAGGTGATGGCCACCCAGAGCAGGCCGCCGGATATGCGGCGCGTTTCCTCCCCCGTCGGCTCGAAAGAGAAGCTGAAGATCACCAGCACGATCAGGGCGAACAGCAGGCTGGTGTTCAGCACCTCCTTGGTGCGGCGCTCGGCGCGGGCGTCCTTGCCCAGCACGGCCAGCGACGCTTTCCAGAACGATGTCACTGCCAATCTCGAATTCACCGCAGAGACGCAGAGCACGCGGAGACTAATGATGTTTGCAGAAGTACAGTACCGCGACCGGGCGCGAATCTATAATCGCCCAGCCTGCGCTCCCCCGCCGAGCGGGGTCGCGCCTGGCAAGGTGGTATCCGAGCCGTCCCGCCCGGCGGGATAAGGCAGCGGACCGTACCATACCTCTGCAAAGCTCAATAATCTCTCTGCGTCTCTGCGGTGAGGCCTGCCCGCTCGTTTCGACCGAAGTGCGCCAGGCGGCCTCGGCTGAGCGCCAGCACAAACGTGGCCAGCTCCAGGGCTTGGTCCACGTCGTGGGAACTCAGGACCACGGTGCGGCCCGCCTCCCGTGCCTGCGCCAGCATGCCGGCGAGCGCCCGCGTCGCCGCCTCGTCCAGGCCGGTAAACGGCTCGTCCAGCAGCAGCAGGTCCGGCTCGTGCAGGAAGGCGCGGGCCAGGGCCAGCCGCTGGCGCATGCCCCGCGAGAAGTGGCGGACCAGTTCGTCGCGCGCTTCCGCCAATCCCACCGTTTCCAGGGCACGCCCGGCGCGCGCCGGGTCGGACGGCAGCCCGTAGAGCCGGGCGAAAAACTCCAGGTTCTCGCGCGCGGTCAGTTCGTCGTATAGAAACGTCTGGTGGCCGAGCAGGCCGATGGAAGCCTTGGCAGCCACCCGCCGCCACCCTACCATGTCCTCCCCGTTGATGCGCACCACCCCGCCCGAGGGCCTGGTCACCAGCGCCAGCAGGTGCAGCAGCGTGGTCTTGCCGGCTCCGTTGTGCCCCAGCAGAGCCAGCACCTCGCCGCGCCGCAGCGCGAAGTTCACCTGCCGCAGGGCCGGGCTTTCTCCGTAAAACTTGCTCAGTTGGATGGCTTCCAGGGCGAATTCAGCCATTCGTGCAAAGTG
>CAYVGN010000378.1:2862-3494 GCA_964451215.1 uncultured Acidobacteriota bacterium | reverse complement strand
CGCGCCGCGCCTCGCGGATCACGTAGAGGTGGAAGACGTGTTCGCCGGGGTCGGCGGGCAGGCCTCCCACCGGCGGCTCCAGGCTGTGGGCGTAGTGAGCAGCCAGCCGGCGCCGCTGGCGGTTCCACTCGGCCAGGTGAAGCAGCTTGGTACGGAGGATGGCCGCCTGCAACTCGTCCAGGCGGCTGTTGAGCGCCGGCTGCTCGCTGACCGCGTAGGTGCGAACGCCGCCGTTGCGGAAGAGCCGGGCCGCTTCCGCCAGCTCCGCGTGGTCGGTGAGCAGAGCGCCGGCATCGCCCAGAGCCCCCAGGTTCTTGGTGGGATAGAAGCTGTAGGTGACCCAGCGCGACCAGTGCGTCAGCGGGCGGCCGCCGAACGTGGCGCCGTGCGCCTGACAGGCGTCCTGGATGATCTCCACCCCATGCCCCCGCGCGAGGGCCGAGAAGGCCTCCAGGTCCGCCACCCGCCCGTAGAGGTGGACCGGGATGATGGCGCGGGTGCGCGGCGTGATTTTTCGCGCTGCCTGCTCGGGGTCCAGCAGCAAGGTCTGGGGGGCGACGTCGGCGAACACAGGAACCGCACCCGTGGCCACGACGGCGAGGGCGGTGAACGGGGCGGTCAGGGGCGAGGTG
>CAYVGN010000378.1:0-2852 GCA_964451215.1 uncultured Acidobacteriota bacterium | reverse complement strand
GGGCCCACCCCGCAGCAGCGCAGCGCAATCTCCAGCGCCTGCGTGCCGTTGCCCACTCCCACCGCGAACCCTGCCCCGCACCAGGCCGCGAATTCCCGCTCAAACGATTCCACTTCCTCACTCAGGATATAGCGGGAACGATCCAGGACGCGGGCCACCGCGGCTTCGATCTCCTTCCGGCAGCAGGCCGTCTGCCGCCGCAGGTCCAGAAACGGGATTCTTTCCAAGGATGCGTTCACCAGTAATGCTCGCGGTGCTTGCGGTAGTACTCCACGGTGCGGCGGAGGCCCTCTTCCAGCGGGACCTGGGGCCGCCAGCCGAGCACGTGCCGGGCCTTGCTGTAATCGCTGTAATAGCTGCCGATGTCAATTCGGGTCAGCTCGTTGGGGAAAGGGGCCAGGCGGCAGCGTCCGCTGCCACAGACGCGGATGAGGATCTCAGCGATGTGCCGCAGGGAAACGGGCTGCATGCCCAGGTTGAACAGGTCGCCGTCGGCCGCCGGGGAGAGGCCGGCGCGCAGGAAGGCGTCCACCGCGTCGTCCACGTAGACGGGGTCCCGCATCTGTGAGCCGTCGCCGAACAGCGTGATCTCTTCGTCGTCCAGGGCCTTGCGGATGAACCAGCCCATGAACCCCTGAAGGCTGTGCCGGACCAGCAGCCGCGGCCCATAGGTGTTGGTCATGCGCAGAGCGGTAGCCCGGATGCCGTAGACGCCGTAAATGAAGTGGTAGCGCTCGGCAGCCCGCTTATGGATCCCGTTGATGTCCACCGGCTCCACCGGGTGGTTTTCGTCCACGGGCAGGCGCACGGGCCGGCCGTAGAGCTGCCGGGAACTGGCGAAGACCACCTTCACCCGGGGATTGGCGTGGCGGCAGGCTTCCAGCAGCGACAACTGCGCCTGGCAGTTGATTTCCAGGTCGTGCTGGGGATCCTGCATGCTGCCCAGGTGGCTGACCTGGCCGGCCAGGTTGAAGATCAGGTCGCAGCCGGCGACGGCCGATTCCATGAACTGCCGGTTGCGCAGGTCTTCGACGGAGATCCGGATGCGGCCGCAGGCCGGAGCCAGGTTGAAGGGATTGCCGCCGCAGTCGGGCAGCAGCGCGTCTACGACCTGCACGTCGGCGCCGAGTCCCAGCAGGTGCAGCGCCAGGTTGCTGCCGACGAAGCCAAGGCCTCCGGTGACCAGCACCTTTTTTCCGCGGTATCCCTCGAGAAGGCTCATGCAGAGTCAGGGCAAGGGAGGAGTCTTGTCGCCGGCCGCCTCGGCCACCGCGGCCCGGGCCGGCAGGGCCTGGCGGCGCGGCCGCCTCAGCATCAACCGCCGCCAGAGAACCAGCAGGTCAACGAAGGTTCTCAGCAGCCAGTGCGGCCGGAAGAACTGCGAGCGCCCGACCGAGCGGTGAAAGTGGTGAACAGGCACCTCGGCGAACCGGCAGCCGGTGTCCTGGAGCTTCTTGATCATCTCCACGCAGATGGTGCCGCTGGTGGAATCGAGCCGGAAATTGTTGAACAGGGAGCGGCGCATCAGCCGGAAGTCACAATCCACGTCGCGGATGCGGAGGCGGAAGGCCAGCTTGACGAACCGGTTGTAAAGGGCGCCGATGAGCTTGCGATAGGCGGGGTCCGAGCGGGCGATCTTGTAGCCGTTGACCACGTCCACGTCGGGCCCGGCTCGCTCCACCAGCAACCTTAACTCCCGCGGGTCGTACTGGGCATCGCCGTCGGTGTAAAAGATCCAGTCGTAGCGCGCCGCGGCGATCCCGGTGCGCAGGGCGCCGCCGTAGCCGCGGTTGGCCGGGTGGCGCACGAAGCGGAAGCGGGCGGGATACAGCCGCTCCAGCTCCTCCAGGACTTCCGGCGTGGCGTCGCGGGAACCGTCGTCCACCACCACGATCTCGTACTCGCACGCCACCTGCTCCAGCGTACGCAGAGCCCCCATCACCATCCAGGCGATAGTGGCCGCGTCGTTGTACGCGGGAAAGAACGCGCTCACGCTGATCTGTTTCGGCGACATTCGCCCCCGGCCTCTCCGTTCCTTCGCGAAGCATATGCGAAACGCGGTGCCTTCGCAAGCTTGGTCTGGCTCGCCAGCGAAAGACGGCCTGCAGAAGTAGGGGAGGGACCGCCGGCCGGCTCCGTTGGCGGGTGCAGCCGGCGCCGGCCGGCGGCGGTGGGCGAGGTTATTCGGTGGGGCTATCTGCGGCCTCGGCTTGGCTGGCCAGGGCCGTGCTCAACTGCTTTAGTTGCCGCGCCACCTCCAGGCGAACGCGCTGGAGCCGGTCGGCGGCGAAGTCTTCCAAGGCCCGCTGCGCCTCGGCGGCCGAGGCCTCAACCGCCTGCCGGGCCTGCTCGGCGGAGTCTTGGAGCGCCTGTTGCGCCCCGTCGGCGGCTTGCCGCGCCTGCCTGGCGGTCTGGCGCGCCCGCTCAGCAGCGTGCTGGGCCCGGTCGGCGGAGGTGCGCAACGCCTCCAGCGCCTGCTCGGCGGTCTGGCGCACCTCCTCGGCGCAGCTTTGGAGCCGTGCCAGCGCGCGCTCGACTTCGCCCCCGACCCTGGCCTGGGCCTGCTCGACGCTTTGCTGGTGTGCGCCGCGCTGCTCTTCCATCAGTTGGTCCTGCTCGCAACAGGCTTGTTCCAGCAGCCGCTGGTGCGCGATCTGGGCCTGCTCCAGGGACCCGCGCTGGAGTTGGGCCAGCTCGTCGTTGACCTGGCCCACAACCTGAGCGGCGATTAGCGCGGCTGTTTCGTCCAGTTTCCCCTGCCACTGGCCGAGCGAGGAAGCAAGCACCTGCTCGAAGCGCCGCTCCAGCTCGCGCTCAAAGCACTCGGTGGTCTCGCCGGCGCGGCGGGTCAA
>CAYVGN010000377.1:0-3496 GCA_964451215.1 uncultured Acidobacteriota bacterium | reverse complement strand
TTATAGCAGGCTGGAGGGGAACTCGTGCCAGGCCCGGCGGGGACGCGGGGACGGCCGCGGCCAACAGCCTGGCAGAATCACGCAGGCAGCTCGCCAACCGTGGCGGCGCGTCAACCGGAAGCAGCGGGCATGGAAGCCGGTTTGCGCATCTCCTCCTCAATCGCCTCAAGCATGACGGCGTCCTCGGCGAACTTGAAGGACGCCAGGCCGCGTTCCCGGGCCTGCTTCTCCTCGGCGCGGCCCAGGTAGACGAGTTCCTGCTTGCCCACCACCGGGCGGCCCTTTCGCTCCAGCAGGGCGCGGATCTCCTGGGCGGAGGGGGTGGCTGCGGCTGCCACCTGCTCCAGGTAGGCCAGCACGTGGTTGGCGCCGCGCTCGGCATCCATGCGGGCCGTGCCTACCAGGCCTTCGCTGGCCTTGCGCGCCCAGCCCACCACGTAATGCCCCGCCAGCACCTGGCCGCTTTTCGGATTGAACACTTCGTAGGCGCCGCTCTCGGCTTCGCTGGTGGAGCGGGTCACGTAGCCGCTCTTCTCGCAGGGCAACCCCAAGGTGGGGTCCACCACGTCGCCAATGGCGAAGATCAGCGTGTCGAATTCCAGGTCCGTGGTCTGGTCAGTGGCCTTGGCGGCGGTGCCGCCGTTCTTGACGACGAGCAGATTCTCCGTGACGGTCAGCCGGCAGATGCGGCCGCTCTGATCGGCATGGAAAGCAGCGGGCGACGACAGGAACCGGAACTTGAGCCGCGGCCCGGCCGGCTGGGTCAAGGGTTTGGCCAGCGCCGGGAAGCAGACCTCGGGCACCTTGCTGGCATCCTGGCCCGCGGCGGCGATGCGCTCGCTCACCCGCGCCACTTCCTCCGCCAGCGCCCGCGTGTCCAGGTACGGTTCGATGTGGTCGAACTCCTTCTCGTCGAACTTCACCTCGAACGGGCCGCGCCGGGCAACCACCCAGACTTCCTCGGTCTTCCGTTGCGGGTCGTCTTCCAGCACCCAGCGCGCGATGTCCACCATCACGTTGCCCATGCCGATGATGGCGATCCGCCGGCCGGTGGAGAAGTCCAGGCTGGCGAAGGGCGGAAGCAAGTTGTAGTGGTAGACGAAATCCTTGGCCGAGTAAACACCGCCGGCCTCTTCGCCCGCAAGACCCAGCTTCTTGGTTCCCTGCGCGCCAACGGCAAAGACCATGGCCGAAGGATTCAAATCCGCCAGCTCGCCGACGCTCAGCGGATGCTTCTCCCCGATGGGCGCATAGCCGAAGTACTCGACGTTGGGAAGGTCGAGGATCTTGGCGAACTGCTTGCGCAGCCCGGTCTTCATCTTGTCCTTCATCGGGTAGATGCCGTACTCGGCCAGCCCGCCCGGCTTGATGTCCCGGTTGAAGATCACCACCCGGTGGCCGGCGTTGGCGATCTTCCGAACGGCAAACAAACCAGCCGGGCCTGCGCCCACAACGAAGACAGTTTTCACAACTACCTCCTGATCAAAGCCATTCTGCATGGGGGAAACTGCGCAACCCGCGGGGGAAGATGCTCAGGGGCATGCTGCCGCCAAGGACGCCTGCCGCCAGCCTCCCTCCACAGACACGGTTCCCCTCGCGTGGATAGCAAGTTAAGGGCCAATCGCCCCGACAGCCTGCCGAGGGCGGCCACAAGGGCCGCCCCTACAGCGCCCGGTTGCAACGGGTACAAAATTCTCGCTTCAACGGCCATAACGGTGGAATGAGCTTTCCGGAAACAGATCACCGGTTCAGAAAAACTCCCCGTGGGCGCTGCCGGTGACGAGCTCGTGCAAGGGTCAGCAATGACGCTCGCATCAGGTATCTTGCTGGCCGCTGCCGTGGTGATGATCTAGCGAATGGCCAGCGTGACGGTGTTGCTGGGCACGGAGTTCTGTGTCAGCACCAGCGGCACTGCCGAGCCCGGCGTCACCCCCGCCGGGATCTGCACGTTCACCTGGTAGAGGCCCACAAACCCAGGCGCCAGCCCGGCAAAGTGCACCGGCGCCGCAATGCTGCCTATGGAGGCTGAAACTGGTATGGTTACCCGAGCCAACGGCTCTGCGCTCGGCGCCGCCTGCCCGGACACCACGGCCGGATTCGTCGCCCCCAGCCCGGTGCAAAACACCTGCACCACCTCGCCGGCACCCGCGGGATTGCTGGCCTCTACCAGCCGCCCCGCCGCATCCAGAATCGCTCCCTGCCCGCTGCCCTGCTGGTTGGTGGTGAAGATCGCCGGCCGCGCCCCCGCCACCGTGATCGTCTCCGGCACCGTCACTACTTCCGGACCGCTGGCCCCCTGCCGCACCTTCACCACCACCTGCGGCCGCGAGTTCACCGCCAGCCCAAAGGGCAACTGCGCGTTGATCTGCCCCTCGTTGGCGAAAAACAAGGGCACATCCACTCCGCCTACGTTCAGCGTCGCCCCACCCAGCGTGCTCTCCAGCGGCAGCCGCGTGGCGTAGTTGGTCCCTCGCGCCAGGTTGCGCCCAAACACCGAAACAATGCTGCCCGGGGCCAGGGCCTCGCCCGGGGCGTAACTGGCCGCGCTGACCACCCCGCCCAGGTACAGAGCCGGGGCCTGGGCGTTAGGGTTGGGGCCGACCTGGCCTTGGGCCTGGGCCACCGCTTCCGCCAGCGGCGGCAGGCTGGCCCGCGCCGTCACCGTCACCCGCGAGCTGGCATTCACCGGCCGCCAGGTGCGGGTATATATGCCGTTGCGCAAACTGGCCAGGGCCAGCGGTGGATCGCCGTTGCTGAAGGTGGTGACCACGGTGGCGTTGGTGATGGCGTTGCCACAGTCATCCACCACTTGCACCTCGATGTTACTGGGCCAGCCCAGCACCGAACCAAAGTTGCTTCCCAAGCTGCGGTGCACGGCCAGAAGCTTCTGCGGCGTGCAAGTCCCCGCCGCCTCCCCATCTACCTGCATTGTTGCGGCTCCCGCACCGCCCCCCACCACCACGAACAAGATGTTCACCACCTGCGGAGGGCTGTTGTCGTCAAACAATAGGGTCAGACCCCCGCGATACACACCCGCCGCCAGCGTCCCCAGCGTGGGCTGGATGGTGATGCTGCGCACTTCGGCCGGAGCAATCACCGCATTCCGCGGCAGGGCCTCCAGCCAGTTGCCCCCATCGAAGGTCATCAGCCCGCCTCGCGCCTCTACGTTCATGGCCACCGCCGTGGCCATGCGCACCACCTGCGAGCCCGGCGAGGAACCCCCCGCCCGAGCCGCAAAGATCAATCCCGTCGGCCGCACCAGCACCCCAGGGTTGCTCCCCCCCGGCAACACGTTCAAGTCCACCGTCACATACTGCGGCGTGTTGTTCGCGCCCGTCGCCGTCACCTTCAAGAGCCCGCTGTACTGCCCGGCCCGCAAACCCACCACGCTCACCCCTACCTCCGCCACCGGAATCTCCAGCGAGTCGGCTGCGCTCGCCCCACTCCCCGGCGTCACGCTCAGCCAACTGCCCCCCGACAGCGTCTGAGCCTCCAC
>CAYVGN010000376.1:918-3497 GCA_964451215.1 uncultured Acidobacteriota bacterium | reverse complement strand
GGCCACCGAGGCGCAAACCTCAGGCCTGGAGCCTAGAGCCTCCAGCCTAAAGCCTGGGCTGAACCTGCGGGCAGCCGCGCGGGCGATCCACTGGCGCACAACCGGCTCCGCCTTCGAGACCTCGCTGCTGCTCTACCAGGCCGCCCGCGCGCTTTTCCCGGCCGGGTACCGCCAGCGGCTGCGCCTGCGGGTCCCGCCCCTGCTCAAGCTGAACCTAAGCAACCCGTTCCCGCGCTGCTATGTGACGCGACGGCTGGGCCGCGGCCCAGGCCTGTGGTACGGGCCATTCCCCAGCCGGGCTGCGGCCGACAAGTGCGCTGCCCAGTTCCTGGATTTGTTCAAGCTGCGGCGCTGTGTCGAGGCCATCCACCCCGACCCGGCACACCCCGGCTGCATCTACGGCGAGATGAAGATGTGCCTGCGCCCCTGCCAGGCGGCCTGCACCGAGGAGGCCTACCGGCAGGAGGTGGGCCGCATGACGGCCTTCCTCTCCAGCAGCGGCGCCTCGCTGGTGAAGGACCTGGAGAGTCACCGCGACCACGCTTCCCAAGAGCTGGACTTCGAGGAAGCGGGACGGCAACACCGTAGCCTGGAGAAGGTGCGGGATGCGTTGAGGCAGCGGCCCGACTTGGCCGCCGACCTCGACCACCTGCATGGGCTGGTGGTCCAGGCATCGGCCAGAAGATCGCGCGGGGTCCCGGCAGTGGAAATCTTCCCGGTCTGGCGAGGCTACCTGCTGCCGCAGCTTACCTTCACCTTTGAAGTTTCCGAAGGCAAGCCGGTCTCGCTGGACGCGCGCCTGCGCGAACTGCTTTCCACGGTCTGCTTCGCCGGCGGCCCGGCGCGCCTGCGCGCCGAGCACCTGGCCCTGCTGGCGCGCTGGTATCACCGCGGCACGCGCAAGGGTGAGTTTGTTCCGCTGGAAAGCTACGAGAAGATCCCCTTCCGCAAGCTGGTCAGCGCTATCAGCCGGGTGGCTCAACAGGACAGCGAGCAAGAGCCGGTAGGCAGCGGGCAGTAGGCAGTCGCCAGTAGCCGGCAGCCGGGGCCTTCCGCCGCCTCTGACCTACACCGTGGCACCCACCTGTGCTAGCATGAAGGTTTTGGAAACGCCAAATCTTCCTGCCTGTGGCGGGGCATCGCGCCGCGCGAAGGAGCTTCTCTCTTGAAGGTGTACGACGGCAAGGATATCCGCAACGTCGGGGTGGTCGGCCACGGCGATTCGGGCAAGACCACGCTGGTTTCGGCCCTGCTTTATACGGCCGGGATGGTGAACCGGCTGGGCCGGGTTGATGACGGCACAACGGTCACCGACTTCGACGAGGAGGAGATTCAGCGCAAGGTCACCATTTCCACCGCCCTGGCGTTTGCCGAGTGGAACAAGGTCAAGGTCAACTTTCTGGACACGCCCGGCTACAACATCTTCCTCAACGACACTCGCGCCAGCCTGGTGGCTGCCGACGCCGCCCTGATCCTGGTGGATGCGGTGGCCGGGGTGGAAGTGCAGACCGAGAAGGTGTGGGCCTTTGCCGAGGAGTTCGGCCAGCCCCGGGTATTGCTGATCAACAAGCTGGACCGGGAGCGGGCCAGCTTCGAGCGGACGCTGGAGTCCATCCAGAAGGCCTTCGGCCGCGCCGCCTTGCCGGTACATCTGCCGGTGGGCGAGGAGCGCGCCTTCCGGGGCGTCAGCGACCTGCTGCGCATGAAGGCTTACAGCTACCAGAACAGCGGCGACGGCCGGGGCAAGGAGGAGGAGATTCCGGCGGAGCTGGCCTCAGAGGCCCAGGCCGCCCGCGAGAAACTGGTGGAGATGGTCGCCGAGGGCAACGACGCGTTGCTGGAGCAGTTCTTCGAGCAGGGTACGCTCCATGACCACCAGCTCCGCGAAGGGTTGCGGGAGGCGGTCCGCGCCGGCCGCATCTTCCCGGTGCTCTGTGCCTCCGCCTACCACAACATCGGCAGCGATCTGCTGCTGAACTTCCTGGTGGATTACCTGCCCAGCGCGGTGGACCGCGGCAGGGTCACCGGCCACTCCAGTCCGGATGGCGGTGATGCAGTCACGCGCAAGGTGGCGGATTCCGAGCCGGTTTCCCTTTTTGTTTTCAAGACTGCCGCCGACCCCTTTGCCGGGCGCGTCTCCTACTTCAAGGTTTACTCCGGCGTGCTCAAGAACGACGCCAACCTGGCCAACTTCAATAAGGGACAGGCCGAGCGGCTGGCTCACATCATGGTGGCCCAGGGAAAGGAACACCACGGCGTGCAGGAGTTGCGGGCGGGTGACCTGGGGCTGGTCACCAAGCTCAAGGACACGCTGAGCGGGGAGACGCTGGGCGAAAAGGCCGCCCCCATTATTTACCCGCCGGTGAAGCTGCCGGAGCCGGCCATTGCCTTCGCCATCCAGCCCAAGTCCCGCTCCGACGAGGATCGGTTGTGGCAGGCCATCCACAGGGTGCTCGAGGAAGACCCCGCGCTGCGCTTCTACCGCGACCCGCAGACCAAGGAGTTCCTGCTGGCCGGCGCCGGTCAGCAGCACGTGGAAGTCATCGTTTCCCGGCTCAAGCGGCGCTACACGGTGGAGG
>CAYVGN010000376.1:0-908 GCA_964451215.1 uncultured Acidobacteriota bacterium | reverse complement strand
CACCGAGGCGCAGGGGCGCCACAAGAAGCAGACCGGCGGGCACGGCCAGTTCGGGATCTGCCGCGTCCGCATGGAGCCGCTGCCGCGCGGAGCCGGCTTCGAGTTTGTGGACGACATCTTCGGCGGCGCCATCCCCAAGAATTTCATCCCCTCTGTGGAGAAAGGCATCGTCGAGGCGGCCCAGCGCGGCTACCTGGCCGGATACCCGGTGGTGGACTTCCGGGCGACCCTGTTCGACGGCAAGTATCACGAGGTGGACAGTTCCGACATCGCCTTCAAGATCGCTGGCTCGCTGGCCTTTAAGAACGCCATGAAGGAGGCCAGGCCGGTGCTGCTGGAGCCCATCATGAATGTGGAGGTCTACGCGCCCGAGCAGTACTCGGGCGACCTGATGGGCGACCTGAACGCCCGGCGGGGCCGCATCCAGGGCATGGAGAACCGGGGCGGCACCACCGCAGTCAAGGCCCAGGTTCCCATGGCCGAGATGTTGAACTACGCCACTGACTTGATCTCCATGACCCAGGGCCGGGCGACCTACGCCATGGAGTTTTCCCACTACGACACGGTTCCGCAGCAGATCGCCGAGAAGATCATCGCCGCGGCCAAGGCCGAGCGCGGCGTGGAACCGGAAGAGGCGGCCGGCTAGTGCCGTGACCGCCTGATTTCTACCCCATGACGGCCTCTATCCCTGTGTGCGCGTAGTCTTCACGACCGTACTCAAGGGAAGAAACTAGGCGGTCACGGTACTAGTACCGTGACCAGTTAATTTCGCTGCAACCGCCTGTAGCGCTGCGGTCTCGGCGGCCCGCGGCAGTATGCCGGCAAGATGCCCAATGTCACTTACTTTACGAGCCCGCAGTACCCCGGGGGCGTCCCGCAGCGCGGGATCCCGCCTGCTTTGCTTCGGA
>CAYVGN010000375.1:1498-3499 GCA_964451215.1 uncultured Acidobacteriota bacterium | reverse complement strand
CACCATCATGCTGGCCAAGATGTTCCTGCCCGAGACGGAGACGCCGAAGACCGCCGGCCGAGTCACCATCCAGATCGAAAGAACCGACGTGAACCTGATTGATGCCGCTGCCCGGGGGGCCGGCGAGGGCCTGTTCTTGGCCCTCAACATCGGGGCCATGCTGATCGCCTTCATCGCCCTCATCGCGCTGGCCAACGGCATCCTGGGCTGGGCCCACTCCTACGCCGACTGGTTTCCCTCCAGCCTGCAGACCATCTTTGGCTGGGTGTTCGCGCCGGTGGCCTGGCTGCTGGGCGTTTCCTGGAAGGACGCGCCGGCCATCGGCAACCTGCTGGGCACCCGCCTGGTGTTGAACGAGTTCGTGGCCTACACGCAACTGGGCCCCATCAAGGACACGCTCGACCCGCGCTCGTTCGTCATCGCCACTTACGCCCTGTGCGGCTTCGCCAACTTCGCCTCCATCGGCATCCAGATCGGCGGCATTGGTTCGCTGGCCCCCAGCCGTAAGCACGACCTGGCCCGCCTCGGGTTGCGGGCGGTGCTGGCCGGTACCCTGGCCAACTTCATGTCGGCCGCCATCGCCGGCATGCTGCTGGGGTAACATCAGGCTGCAGGAAAAAACAGGTGGCTGAAAGCTGAAGCCTGGAGTCTGACGCCTGAAATGGAGTACTGGGAACAGGTACTGGCTGCGCGCCGGCGAATTGAGCAGGTCAGCGACCTGCGCCCCTGCATCGCACTGGTGCTGGGCTCCGGCCTGGGTGCCTTCGCCGAGGAAGTAGCCGACCGGGCGGAAATCCCCTACGCCGACATTCCCCATTGGCCCCGCTCCACGGCCGTCGGCCACGCAGGCAAGCTGGTGCTGGGACGGGTCGCCGGCGTCCCGACCGCGGTGATGGCCGGGCGCGCCCACTTCTACGAGGGCTACTCCATGCGCGAAGTGACGTTCCCGGTGCGCGTCTTGGGACTGCTGGGGGTGCGCTCGCTGGTGCTGACCAACGCTGCCGGCGGCATCAACCTGCGCTTCCAGCGCGGCGGCCTGGTGCTGATCTCCGACCACCTCAACCTGCAGGGCGCCAACCCACTGATGGGCGCCAATGAAGAACGCTTCGGGCCTCGCTTCCCGGACATGACCGCGGCTTACGACGGCCGCTACCGCGCGCTGGCCCGCCAAGCGGCCAGCGAACTGGGGCTGGAACTCCAGGAAGGAATCTACGCAGCCCTGAGCGGGCCCAGCTACGAAACCCCCGCCGAAATCCGCTACCTGCGGACCATTGGCGCCGACCTGGTGGGTATGTCCACGGTGCCCGAGGTGATCGTGGCCAACCACATGGGGATGCGCGTGCTCGCCATCTCCTGTGTCACCAACATGGCCGCCGGCATCCTCGACCAGAAGATTTCGCACGAGGAGGTGCTGGAGGCCGGCGAGCGGGTGAAGGACCAACTAATGGCCCTGCTGAAGGCCATAATCCCCAGGATCGCGGCCGAGGATTGATCTATAGGCTATAGGCTATAGGCTATAGGCTATAGGCTATAGGCTATAGGCTATAGGCTATAGGCTACAGGCTACAGGCTACAGGCGACAGGCTACAGGCTACAGGCTTGAGGCTTCAGGCATGGCGGTTGCTACGCAATCAATGCAGAGGTCAACGAACCCTAAAGCCTATAGCCTAGAGCCTAAAGCCTAGTGACAGACTATGCCGACGGAAACAGAGCTGGTAGCGGCAGCCCTGGAGGCGCGCCACAACGCGGCGGCCGACTATTCCGGTTTCCGCGTGGGCGCGGCGCTGGAAACCGGCCAAGGCGAGGTCTTCTGCGGCTGCAACATCGAAAACGCCACTTACGGCCTCACGGTCTGCGCCGAGCGGGTGGCCATCTGGAAGGCGCTGTCGGAGGGCAAACGCAGCTTCCGCCGCCTGGTCGTGGCCACCGACAGCGACGTGCTGACGCCGCCCTGCGGCGCCTGCCGCCAGATCATCTGGGAGTTCTGCGGCGACATCACGG
>CAYVGN010000375.1:0-1488 GCA_964451215.1 uncultured Acidobacteriota bacterium | reverse complement strand
GTCTTGCGCTGGTTGCCCGGGGGCCGTTCGCCCGCCGTCGGCGGGCTGGCGGTCCTGATCTTGCTTGCGGCTCCCCTGTGCGCGCAAGCGCCCGCCGGCCTGGTGGCCGCCGCCTCATCCGACGCCTGGCAGCGCGCGGCAGTGGCAGCCCGGCGCGCGGGCTACGATTTCGCCGATGTTCGCACCGATCGCGTGTACATCCAGGCGCCCGGCGCCCGGCTCCGCAAAGCCGAGGTGCCCGAGGGAGCGGTGATTCTGCGTCCCCGCAGCCTGGACCGCGCCGCCGACTCGCTGATTGATTTTGCCGTGGACGAAAAATACGGCGGAGACCGCGCGCTGAAGCTGGCCATCAAGGCCGTCAACCGCCTGCTGGGGAAGCAGCGGGAGAGCCTGGGCCAGTTGCGCTCCGAGAACAAGATCTCTGCGGCCCAGGAGGTGGAGATCGCCCGCCGCCTGCTGGAGTAAGCTTGTAGGTGGCAGGTGATGGGTGGCAGGTGGGATGAACGTTCCTGCGGCCTGCCACCGGCAACCTGGGTGCTGTTGGCGATGAAACGCATCGTCCTGCTGACGCTCCTCTGCCTCTGCGCACCTCTGCTGGCTCAGCGAGCGGAACGCGCCGACCTGCTGGTGACCGGCGGCACAGTCCTGACCATGGATGGGGCGCGGCGGGTGATTGCGGAGGGCGCCGTGGCGGTGGCCGCCGGGCGGATTGTCGCGGTCGGCCCGCGCCGCCAGATCGAAGCGCGCTATGTGGCCCGGGAGAAGATCGAGGCTGCCGGCCGCGCTGTCCTGCCCGGGCTGGTCAACACCCACACCCACGCGGCCATGTCGCTGTTCCGCGGCCTGGCCGACGACCTGGGCCTCCAGGAATGGCTGGAGAAGTACATCTTCCCGGCCGAAGCGCGCAACGTAGACGCCGACTTCGTTCGCCTCGGCACCCGCCTGGCCGCGCTGGAGATGATCTACGGCGGCACCACCACCTTCGCCGACATGTATTACTTCGAGGAGGTGGTGGCGGAAGTGACCCGCGAGGCGGGACTGCGCGGCGTGCTCGGCGAAACCATCCTCGACTTCCCCGCCCCGGACCACAAGACCGCCGCAGCCGCCCTGGCCTACACCGAGCAGTTTCTCCAGCGCTGGCGGAACCACCCGCTGATCGTGCCGGCGGTCGCTCCGCACTCCGCCTACACCTGCTCCACCGACACGCTCAAGCGCTCCGGGGACCTGGCCGCCCGCTACGGCGCCCCCTTACTGATCCACCTGTCGGAGACCGAGGCGGAGAACAAGCAGGTGCGCGCGAAGCAGGGCGTGTCGCCCGTAGCCTACCTGGATCGGCTGGGTTTGCTGCGGCGGCGGACGCTGGCGGTCCATGCCGTCTGGCTTTCCGACAGTGATATCGCGCGGCTCCGGCGCACCGGCACAGCCGCCGCCCATTGCCCCTCCAGCAACATGAAGCTGGCCAGCGGCGTGGCGCCGGTCGAGAAAATG
>CAYVGN010000374.1:2335-3501 GCA_964451215.1 uncultured Acidobacteriota bacterium | reverse complement strand
CCCGCGAACGGCGTCGGCGGCGATCTTGCCCGGGAAAGCCAGGAGCGTCTTGGCGCGCCGCGTCTCCTCCAAGGCCGGCGTCAATGACGCGCGCTTGAGTTCACCCTGCGCCCCGAAATAGCGGATCAACTGCTGAATGGCCGCGTCGAACGGCTCGAAGCCCCCCTCTCCCGAGCGCATGGCGACGATTTTTCCCCGCGGATTGATCAACGCCAGTGTGGGCCAGGCGCTCACGCCGTAGCTGCGCCACACCTCCAGGTTGGCGTCGTTGACCACCGGGTGCCGGATCCCATAGCGGAGGATGGCCTGACGAATCTGCCGGCTGTCCTGCTCGTTGAAAAACTTCCCCGAGTGCACCCCGATCACCACCAGCTCATCGGGATACTTCTCTTCCAGCCTCTTCAGATCCGGAAGGACATGCATACAGTTGATGCAGCAGTAGGTCCAGAAATCCAGCACCACCACCTTGCCGCGCAGCTCGCGGAGCGTGAGACGCCGGTCCGTGTTGAGCCACTCCAGTTGCGGCGGGAACTCCGGCGCGCTCACCGTCCCCTCGAGTGTTCCCTGGTACGACATCTTGCCCCCCTTTCCCGGCGCACGACTCGGCTGAGCCTGGCCCGCACCGCGAACGGCCAGCGCTGCCAGCGCCAACCACACAGCCGGCGCGCGCACAGGTCCCATACAGTCTCCCGGAGAACTCCCAGTTCTACTCTTATTGTACCGTGGGCAGGCGCCGGCTTCTCTCGATGGCCGTGGCGGCCAGGTCCCTCAGCTTCTCCAGCCGCTCGACGGTCTGCTCGTCGGGCAGGAACCGGTCCCCCACCCGGTCGAAGTAGAGACAGCCCACCAGAACCCGATCCACCAGAATCGGCAGCACGCCCAAACTGACCGCGCCCAGCGTCTTCAGCGCCTTGACCTCGGCGAAACCTACCCCATAGGCGGGCAGAAACAGTTCCCGTTTCGCGCGCAGCGCGGCGCTGATCGGTCCCCCCTCGGGCGATAGCGGAACGCGGAACTTCTGCCGAAGCTCTTCGGCGCCCTGTCCCAACGCCAGCCGGCCCTGAATGTGGGTGTGTTCGGCGTTGACCAGGCAGAACAGGACCCGATCGAACGGCCCGCCCCGATAGATGGCCTCCAGGATCATCAGCAATACGTTGTTGAGCTCG
>CAYVGN010000374.1:0-2325 GCA_964451215.1 uncultured Acidobacteriota bacterium | reverse complement strand
CCGACCCCAGCAGCAGCTCGACCTCCCGAGTCAGCGATTCCAGGAGGCCGGCGCCGCGGGCCAGTTCCACGAAGTCCTGCGGGCCCTCGGCGGCCCCGTGGAGCGGTTCCGCGGTTTCCGCCACGGCGGCCTCGACCTGCCGCTTCAGCCGCAAGCTATCCAGGGGAACGCGGAGCAGGCTGAAGGTGTTCTTGGTGTCCAACAGGGCCGACTCCAGGACACGGTCCACGTCGTCCTTGCGCAGTGGCAGCACCGGCAGGTAGTCCTCGATCAGCAACTGGACCCGCGCTCGGGCGCCCTCGGGGTCGCACCGGTAGACCACCGTGGTCAGGCCGTGGCTGAAACCGACCAGGTTGGTGAGCGGGTCCGCGCGGCCTAGCGGGCCTTTGGGCGGCTTCGTTCCCAGGTCGCGGATGCAGCGTCGCACCGGCTCCGGCATGTTCCAGTGCCGCGCCACGGCGTGGCCCAGATCTTCATAAGTGAAGTGCAGCACCCGCAGGCAGGCTTCTCCGTCCGACAGCTTCTCTTCCTTGACCAGGTGCAGGATGGTCCCGTACTGCTCCGGCAAGTAGCAGGCGATCAGCACCTCGCCCAGGTTGCACAGCATCCCGCACAGGTAGGCCTCCTCCCGGCGCGGGTAATGGAACTGGCCCGCCACCGCCCGCGCCTGGTTGGCGGTCAGCAGCGACAGCAGCATCAACTCCTTCAGCCCCGGCGAACGCTTCCGGAAATGCTCGAACAGCGCCAGGGTGCCGGCCAGGTAACGGATGGCATCCGCGCCCAGCAGCACCACGGCATGGCTCACCGACAGGATGGGCCGTCCTGAGCGGTTGTACTGCGCCGAGTTGGCGCTGCGCAGCACTTTCAGCGTAAGGCTGTAGTCGCGCAGCACCAGCGAGGTCAGATATCGGAAGGAGGCCTCCTCATCCTGCAAGGCCTGCATCAACTGCTGGATGTGCTGCGAGATGGCAGGGAAATCCGGTTGCCGGAGGATCTCCCGGAGGCACTCCTCAATGCGCTCCTCGCGCGTCGGCTCCCGCTCCAACCCGCACCGCCCTCATGATTCAGCGTCCATGAAGTGGTAGCAAATCATGTGGCACACCATCAGGTGAGCATCTTCAATGCGCCCCATGTGGGGCTCGGCCACCTGGATGTTCAGTTGCGCCAGCGGCCCCAGCCTGCCGCCGTCCCGGCCCGTCAAGGCCAGCGTCCGGCAGCCGATCGAATTGGCATACTCGATGGCCTGTAGCACGTTCGGGGAATTCCCCGAGCCGCTGATGCCCATAACAAGATCGCCGGGTTGGGCGAAATTCTTTAACTGCTCGACAAAAACGCACTCGAAGGCCACGTCGTTGGCATAAGCGGTGAGAGTGGACATCGATTCTGTGAGGGCCAGGATCCGGAAGCGCACCGGCCGGTTGTAGCTGGCCCCCTTGAGCATGTCGGTCACGAAGTGAGAGGCCGTGGCCGCGCTGCCCCCGTTGCCGCACACGAAGATCTGCCGCCCCGCCGCGCGGGCTTCCGCGAACCACCGGATGGCCTGCTCGACCTGCCCCAGGTCAACCGTGTCGAGGGCTTTCAGTAGTTCCCTCTTGTACTGTTGTGGAAAACTCATAGGCAATCCATCGGATGAGAAGTCACGCATCAGGAGTCAGAATCTGCCGCGCCAGCGCCAAGGCCCCCCGCAGCACGCTGTCGTCACCCAGGGCCGCGGGCGCCACATCGATCCGCGCTCCACTCCAGGCCGTGATCTGCCGCCCCAGCTCCTCCCGGAGTGGCCCGAACAGCGCTTCGCCGGCCTTCCCAATGCCCCCGCCGATCACCACTCGCGCCGGGTTCAGCAGCATAATAACGGCCTTCATCCCCACCGCCAGGTCCACTACGTACCGCCGGACAAACTCAGGCTCCCGGAGCAGTTCCCGGGCCGGACGCCCGTAATCCGCCTCCAACCACAGGCCGCTGCACATGCGCTCCAGGCAGCCCCGCGCCCCGCACAGGCACTCGGGGCCGTCCGGGCGGACCGTCAGATGGCCGATTTCTCCCGCCCAGGAATCGGCGCCCCGATAGATCCTGCCGTCCACCACCAGCCCGCCGCCAATGCCCGTCGATATGGTCATGTAGAACAGCGGGTTCTGCCCGGCGCCCGCCCCGTAGACCGCTTCGCCGAGGGCCCCCACGTTGGCGTCATTGTCCATCACCGCCGGGAGCCCCAACTCCCGCTCGACCCAGGCCGGCAACGCAAAATCCTGCCAGCCTCCGACGTGGGTGGACATCGCCGCCCGTTGCTCGGCAGATCGCACCGGCCCGCCGAAGCCAATGCCGCAG
>CAYVGN010000373.1:0-3507 GCA_964451215.1 uncultured Acidobacteriota bacterium | reverse complement strand
GGCCTGCAGCCTATAGCCTAAAGCCTATAGCCTAAAGCCTATAGCCTAAAGCCTAGAACGATGTATACAATTCTACGGGATAACGTTCGCGGATCGGGCCAACTTTTCTGCCCACTGCGTATATGATGTCGCCCCTCAGTTCCCGAGAGAAGCCCTTTTCGGCCAGCAGGCGGTCCGTCTCGGTATAACGCAGCGGGTCCTCCGGAGTGAGCCAGCCCGTTTCCAGTCGAACTAGCTCTAGCCCGGCGCTCTCGAACAACACGCGGATGTCCCGTGGCGCGTACTCCCGGTTGTGCCGGGGATCGGCTTCCCCGCCCGGCTTGGGCACCACGTAGGTGTGGAACAGGCCCGGGTGATAGCCGTGGAGCATGGCCTGCAGGCCGCGCACGCCCGTAATGTTCGGCGTGCTCAGCACCAGCACCCCTTCCGGCTTCAGAATGCGGTGAACCTCTCCCATCATGTGCATGGGGTCGTGGTAGAGGTGCTCGATCAGTTCGCAGCACAGCACCGTGTCGAACCAGGCGTCGGGGTAGGGGTAGCGGTCCTTCTCGGCATCGAACAGGTCCACCCAGCAGGAGAATCGCTCCCCGCTGGCCGAGTAGGCCGTCTTGTACTCGCAGCCTCCCGCCTTGCCGTAGTAGCAGCCTCGGATCTCTTCATAGCCGAGAAAGCGGCGGAGAGCCGGCGTGATGTGCAAATAGCAGCCCATCTCCAGGATGCGGCTGCCGGGCCCGCCGGCCGGCGGCGTGATCTCCAAGGTACGGACCAGGCGGCGGATGTGCATCCGGACGTAGTCCTCAATGGCCCGGTGGGCGGCGCCGAAACCGAGGATGTAATCCCGGGCTTCCCCGGCATCGAAGCGGAGAAGGGCATTCTTGCCGGTCTCAGCCAGCGGTTGGTCCGACGGCGAGGGGCCGGGATGCCCGTCCCCACTGGGGCCCGCCGCTCCCCCGGCCTGCTCGCCGAGAAAGGCGGCGTACTCGGCCGCCACCTTTTCCCATGAGCACTCTTCGGCGGCCCAGCGCGCCGCGTTCCGGCCCAACGCCTCGCGCAACTCCGGCGCATTCAGCAGCGCCTCCAGGTACTCCACCAGCCAGCCGGCTTCCCCGTCGCCGGGCGGTGCCTTCACGCAGGCATCATCCGGCAACTCCGAGTAAGACCCGATGTCGGAGACCACCGCCGCCTTGCCCAGCGCCATCTCCTGCAGCAGGCTTCCGGAGGACTCACCTACCGTCGGGTAGCGCAGGTTTAAGCAGACGTCGCAGGCGGCGATGTAGCCGGCGAACTCCTCGGCGGGAACGAAGCCGAGCAGGCGCACCCGCTTCTCCAGGCCAAGTTGCTCGATGAGCGGCCGCAGCGGGTAGTGAGGGTGCTCTTCGCCTACCAGCAGCAACTGGACGTTCGGGAAGGTGCTCTGCAGGCGGGCCAGCGCGTGGAGGATGCTGTGAATGCGCTTGTAGGGTTTCAGAAAACCGAAGCAGCCCAGCAGGGGCTGGTGGTCCAGGCCCAGCCGGGCGCGGGCCTCCACCTGGTTCGCCGCCGGGGCGGCCACGCCGTGAGGGATACGCCGCAACGGCAGCGAAAAGCCTGCCTCCCGCACCAGCCGCAGCATGTAATCGCTGTGGACGATGGCCGCCCGGCTGCGCTCCAGCAGGCGCCGGTTCATCGCAATCCGGTCGTACTCCGGCGCCGCCCCTCCCCGCCGCACCTTCCCGGCATGTTCCAGCGCCCCCGCTCCCGCGTTGTATTCCAGTTCGCGGAAGTAGCCGTCCCAGTCGCCTCGGACAATAGTCACGTCCGCCAGCAGGTAGTGCAGGTTGAACTCGTGCAGCATCAGCACGCCCGGGATGCGCACCGCCAGGTCGTAGATGTAGACGTGGTGCGGGTTGTTGCCGATGTGGTAAAGCACGGCATCATACGGTTGCCGCCCATGCTCTTCCTCGAACTCCCGCCAATGCCGGATGCGGACCGCCCGGGCCAGTTCCGGGTTGGAGGGCTCGTAGTCCTCGATGAAGACTTCGATCTGCGCGTGGCTGGCGAGGCGCGGCAGCAGCGCCTTGCTATAGTCGGCGATGCCCGAGCGCTTTGGCGGCAGCGGGGAGAAGTAGGCAACCCGCATGGGGAATCAAGGCCATTGTAAACCCGCCGGGAAGCAGAAGGCGGCCTTGGCCGGAGCCGCCGGCAGGGTGAGCGACCGAGCTCAGGCCAGTTCGTCGAGGAACTGCGGCAACGCGCGGCGCCAGCCCTGCGGCGGAGTGATGCCGAGCTGCTCCAGGCGGCGAGTGCTGAGGACGCTGTAGGGAGGGCGGGGGGCCGGCCAGCCCAGTTCCGCGCTTCGAATCGGTTGGATGGTGACCCGTGGCGCCCAGCCCCGCGCCGCCGCTTCTTCCACAATCGCCGCCGCGAACTCGTACCAGGAGCAGGACTCGGCTCCGGCGGCATGCAGCACACCGCTAGCGGGGGTGCGCAGCAGCGCAGCGATAACCCGGGCCAGGTCACGGGTCCAGGTGGGGCAGCCCACCTGGTCGCTCACCACGCGCAATGTTTCGCCCCGCCGGGCCTGGGCCAGCACGGCTCCGGGGAAGTGCCGGCCCCCGGCCCCGTAGAGCCAGGCAGTACGCACCACCAGATTTGCGGAGTGCCGGCGGACAGCGGCTTCCCCTGCCAACTTCGACCGTCCGTAGACCGACAGCGGCTGCGGCTCGTCGTCCTCGGTATAGGGCTGTCGCTTGGCGCCGTCGAAGACGTAGTCGGTACTGACGTAGAGCAGGCGGGCGCCGGCGGCCGCCGCCGCTTCCGCTACGTTCCCAGTCCCTTCGGCGTTGACGCGGGTGGCCAGCGCCGGGTCGCGCTCGCAGCCGTCCACGTCGGTGTAGGCCGCGGCGTGGATCACCGCCTCCGGCCCGAAGGCCTCCAGGCAGGCGCCGACCGCCTCTCGGTCGCTAATGTCACACTCGGGCAGGTCAATCAGGTGAAGCTGGTGCTGTTCGGAGGCCAGGGCAGCTTCCAGTGCGCGTCCCAGCATGCCCCGGGCGCCGGTCACTGTGATGCGCATCAGCTCTTGCCGGAGGGGCGCCCCAACATGGCAGCCAGCGACTCCTCGCGGCGCGTGTAGTGGCGCTCGTAATATTCGCGGTAGGCGCCGTCCCGCACGTGCTCCACCCACTCCGGGTGGGCCACGTACCAGCCCACCGCCTTGCGCAACCCCTGCTCAAAACTCTCGCGCGCTTCCCAGCCGAGCTGCCGCCGCAGCTTGGCGCAATCCAGGGCATAGCGGCGGTCGTGCGCCGGGCGATCAGCTACGAAGCGGATGAGCGAGGCCGGTTTCTCCAGCAACGCCAGCACGGCCTGGGCCACCTCCAGGTTGGTGCGCAACTGCCCCGTGCTGATGTTGTAAACCTCGCCCGGCTCGCCCCGGTGAAGCAGCAGGTCCAGCGCCCGGCAGTGGTCCTCCACGTAGAGCCAGTCCCGCACCTGCCGCCCGTCGCCGTACAAGGGCAGCGGCCG
>CAYVGN010000372.1:2122-3516 GCA_964451215.1 uncultured Acidobacteriota bacterium | reverse complement strand
CCCTACGTCCCCGCGGCTTGTGCGGTTAAGCTAGTACCGTGACCGCCTGATTTCTACCCGATGACGCCCTCTATCCGTCTGTGCGCGCAGTCTTCACGACCGTACTCAAGGGAAGAAACCAGGCGCTCACGGCACTAAGCTCCGATGTCGGTGTCGGTCATCATCGTGACCTGCAACTCGGCCGAATACCTGCGGGCCTGCCTGGAGTCGTTGCGCTCCACCGGCGCCGAGATCATCGTGGTGGATAACGCTTCAACCGACAATTCAGCGGAGGTGGCGCAGCGCCACGGCGCCAGGGTTATCCGCAACGGCGAAAACCGGGGCTTCGCGGGGGCGGCCAACCAGGGCGCCCGCGCCGCCGCCGGCAACTGTCTCCTGTTTCTTAACCCGGACACGGTGCTGCTGGGAGGATTCGAGGAACTGGCCCGCGCGCTGGAAGAGAATCCGGGGGCAGGCGCCGCCGCCGGGCTGCTGCTGGATCCCGCCGGCCGCCCGCAGGTGGGTTTCAACCTGCGCGCGCTCCCCAGCTTTGTGACCCTGGCTTTCGAGGTGCTCCTGCTCAACCGGTTGTGGCCGGGCAACCCGGTGAACCGCCGCTACCGGTGCCTGGACGCGCCGCTGGACCGCGCGGGCGAGACCGAGCAGCCGGCGGGCGCCTGCCTGGCGGTCCGGCGCCAGGCTCTGGAAGAAGTGGGCTATTGGGACGAAGCCTTTCACCCTCTATGGTTTGAGGATGTGGATCTGTGCCAGAGACTGCGCCGGGCCGGCTTCGCAATCCGCTTCTGTCCGGCGGCCCGCTGGCGCCACTATGGGGCCCACTCCCTGGTTCGTATCTCATTTGCTCAAAAGCAGGTTTTCTGGTACCGTAGCCTCCTCTATTACGTGAGGAAGCACGAGGGGTCCGCCGCCGCGCTGGTCATGAGGATGCTAGTATGTGCTGGCGCGACCGCCCGCATGATGGCGACCCTGCTGGTCCCGGGCGGCGAGCGCATTTGGAGCGCCTACTGGGCGGTGATGAAGGCGGCGCTCACCGGAACAGCAAACCCGACACCGCCCCGCACAGGTTGAATGCCCTCACTGGTTAGCATCACGCTGGTGACTTACAACAGCGCCCGCTTCATCGAGCCCTGCCTGCAATCCATCTTCGCGCAGCAGTACCAGCCTTTGGAAGTGATTGTGGTGGACAACGCCTCGCGGGACTCGACCGGCGAGGTGCTGGCGCGTTACGGCGACCGCATCCGCATTATCTGGAACCAGGAGAACCTGGGGTTTGCCGCCGCCCATAACCAGGCCATCGCCGCCAGTTCCGGCGAGTGGGTGCTGGTGCTGAACCCGGACGTGCAGCTAACGGCCCGCTTCGCGGCGCGGCTGGTGGAGGCGGGCGAGGAGTACGG
>CAYVGN010000372.1:0-2112 GCA_964451215.1 uncultured Acidobacteriota bacterium | reverse complement strand
CGCGCGACCACGGCCGCTACGAGCAGGTGGAGTACGTTTTCGGGGCCTCGGCTGCCGCCGCCCTCTACCGGCGGGAAATGATCGAGGACATCAGCGTGGGCGGCGAGTTCTTCGACCCCGATTTCTTCTCCTACCGCGAAGACGCCGACGTGGCCTGGCGCGCGCAGCTGATGAACTGGAGGTGCCTGTACGTGCCGCACGCGGTCGCCTACCACGTGCGCACCGTGCAGCCCTGGAACCGGGCCGACCTTCCCCCACAGATCAACATGCACTCGGTGAAGAACCGGTTCCTGCTGCGGGTGAAGAACGTGGGGCCCTGGCTGTGCCTGAAGACCCTGGTTCCCGCCACCGCGCGCGACCTGGGGGTGCTGTTCTACTGCCTGTTCGTGGAACACAGCTCGTTGCGCGCCTTCCTGCTGCTGGCCAGGGCTTTGCCGCGCGCCTGGCGGAAGCGGCTCTGGATCCAGCAGCACCGCCGCGTCTCCGATCGCGAGCTGGCTCGCTGGTTCCGCTTCCGCCCGGTCGCCCTCCCCGCCACGCAGCAGGTCTACTCGCCTCCCGCCAGCTCCGATCGTCGCGTGGGCGTCTCCACCTGACCGCCAGGGAGCGCATGTTTCCGAAGGATTCCAGAGCTGGGTAGATGAACGTCGCCATCCTGGGAACCCGCGGTATCCCGGCCGCCTACGGCGGCTTCGAGACCTTTGCCGAGGAGCTTTCGGCGCGGCTGGCGGCCCGCGGCCATCGCGTCTGGGTTTACTGCCGGCCGCACGCGGTGCGCTGCCGAGTGGCCCAGCACCGCGGGGCGCGCACCGTGTTCCTCCCCGCCATCCGCCACAAGTACCTGGAGACGGTCAGCCACACCGCGCTGTCGGCGCTGCACCTGGTGCTCCGCCTGCCCCGTGTGGACATCGCTCTGATCTGCAACGCGGCCAACGCCGCGGTTTGCTGGGTCCCGCGCCTGGTGGGAACCCGCTCGGTTCTCAACGTGGACGGGCTGGAGCGCAAGCGTCGCAAGTGGAATGTGCTGGGCCGGGCCTGGTACCGGATGTCGGAGCGGCTGGCCACCTGGCTGCCCACCGCGGTGGTCACCGACGCCCGCTCCATCGAGCGCTACTACCGGAAACGGTACGGCAAGGTCTCCCGCTTCATCCCCTATGGCGCCAGTCCGCCCGGTGAGGTGGGGACCGAGCAGCTCGCGCATCTAGGCCTGGAGCCCGCAGGCTACCTGCTCTACGTCAGCCGCCTGGAGCCGGAGAACAATGCCCTGCTGGTTGTCCAAGCCTTCGAGCAGGTGGCTACGCCGCTACGCCTGGCGGTGGTGGGCGATGCGCCCTACGCCGCCGACTACATCCGCCAGCTCCGCCAAACCCGCGATCCCCGCATCCTGTTCCCCGGCGCCATCTATGGCCAGGGCTACCACCAACTGCGCGCCCACGCCCTGCTCTACATTCACGCCACCGAGGTGGGCGGCACCCATCCGGCCCTGATCGAAGCCATGGCGGCCGCACAAGCGGTGCTGTACCTGGACACGGAGGAAAACCGCGAAGTGGCCGGCGATGCGGGCCTGGCTTTTTCACCCTCGCCCCAGGATCTGGCCGCCAAGATCCGCTTCCTCCTCGATCACCCCGAGCAGCGGCAACGGCTCGGCCGGCTCGCCCGGGAGCGCGCCCGGCGGTTGTATGATTGGGAGGAAATCGCCAGCGCCTACGAACGGTTCTTCGCTGAACTGCTCGGCAGGGGCGGCTCTTAGCCCCGCCCCCGGCAACGCTCCATGCAGCCGGAAGTCTCGGTCATTGTGGTGAACCGCAACCGCCGCCATCTGCTGCGCTGCTGCCTGCTCTCGCTGCGCGCGCAGACCTTCCGCAACTTTGAGGTCATCGCGGTGGACAACGGCTCGACTGACGGGTCAGCCGAGATGGTTCTGGCGGAGTTTCCGGAAGCCGTTCTGATCCGCAATGCCGAGAACCGCGGTTTCTGCGCGGCCAACAATCAGGGCATCCGGCAGGCGCGGGCGCCCTACGTCGCGCTGCTCAACAACGACGCCGAAGCGGAACCCCACTGGCTGGAGGAGCTGCGGTCCGGGCTGCGGGCGGGCGTGGCCATGTGCGCCTC
>CAYVGN010000371.1:0-3527 GCA_964451215.1 uncultured Acidobacteriota bacterium | reverse complement strand
GGCCGCTGATGACCCGGTTGCGGATGGGGAAGTTCTGCGGGGCGGCGAAGGAGCCCAGCGGAAACTCCGAGATGACCAGGCCTTTCTGCTCGATCTCGGCCTTCAGCTTCTTGTTCTCACTAGGGTAACACTGGTCAATCCCGCAGCCCAGGACCGCGATGGTTTTCCCTCCGGTGGCCAGGGCCCCGCGATGGGCGGCGCTGTCAATGCCGCGCGCCATCCCGCTGATGATCCGCAGGCCCCGTTCGGCCAGGTCGCTGGCCAGCCGCTCGGCCACGGCGCTGCCGTAGGGGGTGGGCTTGCGCGACCCGACGATGGCCAGGCAAGGCCCGGCCAGCAGCGACAGGTCGCCGCAGGCGTACAGCAGCACCGGAGGCTCGAAGATCTCCTTCAGCGTGGCTGGATACCGTTCATCCGCATAGGTCAGCAACTGGCAGCCGACCTTGGGCAGCCACGCTGCCTCCTGAGCCGCGGCCTCGAAGGCCGCGCCGCTAGAAAGGCTCTGGGCCACCAGGGGCGGCAAGCCGCTGGCCTCCAGCTCGCTTGGGGATGCCTGGAAGATGACCCTGGGGTGTCCGTAGGTCTGCACCAGCCGGGCCGCCAGGCGCGTGCCCAGGCCTGGAGCCAGCCTCAGCGCCAGCCAGTAGAGCGCCTCCTCGTCAGGCCCAGGTTGTACAGTCCCGGCCATGTCAACAGGATCGAGCGCCCGGCTCGCCATGGCCCGCCACGGCGGGCCGGGCGCCGCTCGTCAGGCAAAGCGTAAACTCTACAGGCCGCAGAAATACCGTGTCAACCCAAGCAGCGTTCACCGGAAAGGCACAGCGCGATAACTTGTTTGTTTTGCGGGTGATCTGGAGTCCGCCACTTGCTGCCGCAACGTCCGGCCTTCCAGCGGTTCCATCGCGGTTTCCTCGCGCCCCGGTGACTCTGTGGTTCAATTGGAGTATGCACGGCAGTCAATCCGATGAGCTCAGCGCGCGGCTGGAGCTGGCGCGAAGGATCGCAGCGCGCGCAGGCAAGGTCACGCTGAAGTACTACCAGAGCGATTTCCAGCGCGAGACCAAGCTGGATGGCACGGTGGTGACCATCGCCGACCGCGAAAGCGAACAACTGATGCGCCGCGCCATCGAGAAGGCCTTTCCAGACGACGGCATCCTGGGGGAAGAGTACGGGGAAAAGCCCGGGCGGTCGCGCTACCGCTGGATTCTGGACCCCATTGACGGCACCATCAGCTTCGCCCAGGGTGTGCCGCTGTACGGCGTGCTGATCGGCATCGAGGATCAGGAGACGCGCGACTGCCCGGTCGGGCTGATTCACATTCCGGCGCTGGGGGAGACAGTGTACGCGCAGCGCGGCGCCGGGTGCGCCTGGGAGCGTCCCTTGCCCTTGCCGGCCGGCAAGAAGAAAACAACGCCGGCGCGGGTGTCGTCGGTGGATGAGCTGGAGCGGGCGCTGCTGCTGGCCACCGATTTCTTCCGCGTGGAGCGCGATGACCGGCGCCAGGCGCTGGCTCGGCTGGCTGCCCAGACCCGCGTGCAGCGCACCTGGTCGGACTGCTACGGCTATGTGCTGGTGGCCACGGGGCGGGCCGAGTTGATGCTGGACCCGGTCATGCACATCTGGGACTGCGCGCCGCTCCAGCCCATCCTCACCGAGGCGGGCGGCACCTTCACCGACTGGGCGGGCAACCGCACCATCTATGGCGCCTGCGGCCTGGCCACCAACGGCCGCCTGCTGCCGCAGGTTCTGAAGGTGCTGGGCGAAGCCGGCGCGGCCACCGCAGCCCGGTAGCGGCCCAGCGGGCGCGGCTGGCTGCGCCCCTGCCTTTGTCTCCGGGAGCCGGCTGGTTCATAATCTATTCGGAAATGCAGCAGGTAAATGTGGATGAAGCGGTGTTACAGGAAATCGTCCGCCGGTTGGTGGAGGCGCTGGAGCCGGACAAGATCATCCTGTTCGGCAGCCGCGCCCGCGGCGACGCCCTTCCCCGGAGCGACTTTGACCTTCTCATAATCAAAGACTCAGACGAGCCGCCCCACCGGCGGGATGCGCGTGCTTACCGGGCTGTCGGCATGGTCGGTGCATGCAAAGACCTGCTTTGGTACACCCCGAGTGAGGTCGTGCAGTGGGCGGATGCCACAAACCATGTCATAGCGCGAGCCCTGCGGGAAGGCCGCGTGCTTTATGAAAAAGCACGTTGAGGAGGCAGGGGCGCTGCTGAGCAAGGCCGAGCACGATCTGCGGGCGGCCGAGATCGGATTAGAGCACGGCGCACCTCTCGATACAGTTTGTTTTCACCTGCAACAGACTGCTGAAAAGCTGTTGAAGACTGCGCTCGCCTGGAAAGGGATTTCCTACCCGTTGACGCATGACCTGCTGGCCTTGGCAGAGCAGGCGTGCGGGCCGTTTCCCGCACTGGCCGAATTCGGGATGGCGCTCGCCGACCTCACCCCTTATGCCGTTCGTGCCCGCTACGAGCCGGTCTAGCCGGGCGAACACGAGGCGCGGGCCGGAATAGCAAACGTTAGGAAGCTCCGTGAGATCATTCACGGGCTGCTGCCGCCCAACATCCTGCCTCCCAGCAGCCCTTAGAGGGCGTCACGCACCCGGCAAATTCGCCTTCCGCAGGCTGGTATAATAAAAGTCTAGCCGACATGAGAGATGCAGACGGGGCCAGGAACAGGGTACAGTCAACCACCGTCCTTTGCGTGCGCAAGGACGGCAAGGTGGTGATGGCCGCCGACGGCCAGGTGACCCTGGGCGACAGCGTGATCAAGCACAGCGCCAAGAAGATCCGGCGGCTGTACAGCGACAAGGTGCTGGCCGGCTTCGCCGGTTCTACCGCCGACGCCTTTTCGCTGTTTGCGCGGTTTGAGTCGAAGCTGGAGCAGTACCACGGGAACCTGCCGCGGGCGGCCGTGGAGCTGGCCAAGGAGTGGCGGACCGACCGCGTCCTGCGCCACCTGCAAGCCATGCTGATCGTGGCCGACGAGAAGAACACCTTCCTGCTGGGCGGGGACGGCGACGTGATCGAGCCCGATGAGAACGTGGCCGCCATCGGCTCGGGCGGGCCGATGGCGCTGGCCGCAGCCCACGCCCTGAGCAAGCATACGGATCTGCCCGCCCGCAAGATCGCCGAGGAGGCGCTGGAGATCACCGGAAACCTCTGTATCTATACCAACAACAGCATTACGATTGAGGAATTATAGAGATGGCGATTTATCTGCCACAGCCCGTCGAAGAAGCGCCGGCTCTGGACGAACTGAGCCCCCGGGAGATTGTCGGCGAACTGGACAAGCACGTGGTGGGGCAGGTGGAGGCCAAGCGGGCGGTGGCCATTGCGCTGCGCAACCGGATCCGCCGGCAGAAGCTGCCCCCGGAGCTGGCCGAGGAAATCCTGCCCAAGAACATCCTGATGATCGGGCCCACCGGGGTGGGCAAGACGGAGAACGCCCGGCGCCTGGCGCGGCTGTCGAATTCGCCGTTCCTCAAGGTGGAGGCCAGCAAGTTCACCGAGGTGGGCTACGTCG
>CAYVGN010000370.1:1600-3527 GCA_964451215.1 uncultured Acidobacteriota bacterium | reverse complement strand
GTGATGGCGCGCTGCGGCCGGTCGAACTCCAGGCGGACGCGGCCGGCGTCGAGCGGGGTGAGGGTGGCGGAAGCCGGTTGGTGGCGGTAGCGGATCCTGGCCTGGGCCCGAATCGGGCTGCCGGGCGGAGCGATGGAAACCCAGTTGACACGGGAAACCAGGGCGGTGGCGGAAAACAACTCGGCGTCCTGGCCCACCGTCAGCCGGCCGCTGTCGGGCTCCACCTGCAGCACGTAGAGGGGATGGGGTGCGGCCAAGCCCAGGCCCTTGCGCTGGCCGATGGTGAAGCGGTGCAGGCCGGGGTGGCGGCCGAGCACGCGTCCCGCCGCGTCCACCACCTCGCCCGGCCGACTCGGCACCGCCTCTCCCCGCTCGGCGTAGTAAGCCTCGATGAAGCGGTTGTAGTCGCCGCCGGGCACGAAGCAGATCTCGGTGGAATCGGGCTTGTCGGCCACCGGCAGGCCGGCGGCCCTGGCCCGCTCCCGCACCTGCTGCTTGGTCATCTCCCCCAAAGGGAACAAGCTGCGGCTCAACTGCTCCTGGGTGAGGCCGAACAGGAAATAGGACTGGTCCTTGGCAGCATCCACGCCCCGGCGCAGCACATAGCGGGAGCAAGCGGCGTCGTGGTGCAGGCGAGCGTAGTGGCCGGTAGCGAGCAGCTCGGCGCCGATCTGCCGCGCCGTCACCAGCAACTGGCCGAACTTCACCACGTTGTTGCAGAGGGCGCAGGGGAGCGGCGTGCGGCCCGACAGGTACTCCTGGACGAACGGGCGCACCACCTCCTGCTCGAAGCGCGCCTCGTAGTTCACCACGTAGTAGGGCAGGCCGAGGTGCTCGGCGACCCGGCGGGCGTCGTAGAGGTCATCGAGCGAGCAGCAGCGGCCCTGGCCGCCCTCCGGCCGGCCGGCCAGCCGGCGCTGGTTCCAGAGCTGCATGGTCAGCCCGATCAGCTTGTATCCCTGGCTGTGGAGCAAGGCGGCCACCGTGGAGCTGTCCACGCCGCCGCTCATGCCCACAGCCACTGTGGGGGTGTGCATAACTATGAATTATGGGTTAAACGCACCATCCTAAGCAGCTGCGTATAGAAGGCCTGTTTGTCATTCCGATCCTGCAGTGCGGGGAGAGGAATCTGCTGTCCTATACGGTTCCGAAAAGCAGATCCCTCACTTCGTTCGGGATGACAGGGGAACCGGTACTCACATTTACTTCTGACGCGGCGTTTATGAGTGACGAGCGGGCTGGAGCTTCATTTTCATCATCCATCACTCATCACTTCTTATAGACGGGCGAAAGTTCGCGCAGTTGGGCCACCACGCCCGGCAGGATCTCCAGCACCCGGTCCACCTGCGCCTCGGTGTTCTGCTTGCCCAGGCTGAAGCGGAGGCTGGCGCGGGCCTGGTCGGGACGCAGGCCCATGGCGGTGAGCACGTGCGAGGGCTCAATGGCGCCGCTGGAGCAGGCGGCCCCGGTCGAGCAGGCGATTCCCTTCAGGTCGAGGGCGATCACCAGGGCCTCCCCCTCCAGGTAATCGAAGCGGATGTTGGTGGTGTTGGGAACGCGGCGGGCTGGATCGCCGTTGACCCCGGTCTCGTCCACACGTTGCAGGATGCCGCTTTCGAGGCGGTCGCGCAGGGCGGCCAGCCGAGCCGCCTCGGCCGGAAGCGACTGCCGCGCCAGCTCGGCGGCGCGGCCCAAACCCACGATGCCGGCCACGTTCTCGGTGCCGGCGCGCCGGTCCCGCTCGTGGTGCCCGCCGTAGAGCAGCGGCTGCAGCCGGGTGTTGCGCCGCACGTAAAGCGCCCCTACGCCCTTGGGCCCGTAAGTCTTGTGGCCGCTGATCGTCAGCAGGTCCACCCCCAGCACCTTCACGTCCACCGCAATCTTCCCCGCTGCCTGCACCGCGTCGGTGTGCAGCAGCACGCCGCGC
>CAYVGN010000370.1:0-1590 GCA_964451215.1 uncultured Acidobacteriota bacterium | reverse complement strand
GGCGATCTCGGCCACCGGCTGGAGGGTGCCAACCTCGTTGTTGGCGTACATCACTGTGATGAGCACCGTCTCCGGGCGCAACGCGCGCCGGATGTCGTCCGGGTCCACCACCCCACCCTTCCCCGCCGGCAGGTAGGTGACCGCCACGCCCTCTTTCTCCAGCGCCTGGCAGGCGTTCAGCACGGCGTGGTGCTCGATCTGGGTGGTGATGAGGTGGGGGTGGCCCGCGCCGCGCGCGGAGGCGGCGCGCACCACCCCGAAGATGGCCAGGTTGTCGGCCTCCGTCCCGCCGCCGGTGAATACGATCTCGTTGGGGCGGCAATTAAGCAGCCGGGCCACCTCCGCACGCGCCTGCTCCACCGCCGCCCGCGCCTGCTGGCCGAACCAGTGAATACTGGACGGGTTGCCGTAGGCGCCCGTCAGGTAGGGCAGCATCGCCTCCCGTACCTCGGGCAGCACCGGCGTAGTGGCGTTGTGGTCGAAATACAGCCGCTCCATAGCCATTTCGGGAACTGCTCGCTCAGGCTTGCGGATGCCGGCCGCCGGCCGAAACCGCAGCCTCCGCCCCGGTCATCAGACCTACAGACTAAAGCTATTTTATCACGCCACACTCTGCGCTCAGCAGTCCGCAGTCACTACTCGGCGCTTGACAGCGCGCCCCAGTTCCCCGATATTTCCTTAGTTATGGCGCGTCCCATCATCACGCTGACTACTGACTTCGGCAACTCGGACCACTTCGTGGGAGCCATGAAGGGGGTCATAGTGAGCATCAACCCGGAGGCCGCGATCGTAGATATCTCCCACGGAGTACACTCCCACGACATCCTGGACGGCGCCTTCACCATTGCCCAGGCGTACGGCCACTTCCCTCCCTGGACCGTCCACGTGGTGGTGGTGGACCCGGGGGTAGGGACGCAGCGCCGGCCCATCCTGGCCATCACCGACAAGTACTTCTTCCTGTCGCCGGACAACGGTGTGCTGTCGCTGGTGCTGGCCCGGGAAGAGCACCGGGTGCGCCACGTGGTCTCGGAGCACTATTTCCTCAGCCCGGTCAGCAATACCTTCCACGGGCGGGACGTTTTCGCGCCGCTGGCCGCCTGGCTCAGCCGAGGCGTGGAAGCCTCCAAGTTCGGCGACTACATCACCGACTACGTCCGCTTCACCGTCCCCAAGCCCAAGGTGGTGAACGAGCGGCTGATCAAGGGAGTGGTGCTCAAGGTGGACAAGTTCGGCAACGTGATCACCAATCTGACGCCGGAGGACGTCCCGGTTCTGTTCCAGGAGAATCCGCCGCCCTTCAAGATCCTTGCCGGCAAGACCGAGATCACCAAGCTGAACCAGGCTTACAGCCAGAGCGCGCCCGGCGACCTGTTCGCCATCCTGGGAAGCAGCGGCTACCTGGAGCTGGCCACCAGTCGCGGCTCCGCTTCCAAACTGCTGGCGGTGGAGCGGGGCATGGAAGTAGGGCTGATCCTGGGGTAGCCGTGCGCGCCCTGCCGCCCGCCCTCGCCGCTACAAGCCGCCTTGCCCCCGCACTGGCAACAGGGCGACCTTGGGCAGCGCGCCGGCCCAGGTTTGACATGTCAAACC
>CAYVGN010000369.1:0-3529 GCA_964451215.1 uncultured Acidobacteriota bacterium | reverse complement strand
CTCTTCGATCAGATTAGGGTGGCTTTCCGCCAGAAGTACTACCGCGTCTACTTCTCTCCGCGACCTTAGCCGGCGCCGATCCGACATCCCTAGAGTGCAGAACGGAATGCACACCGAAGCGATTGAAGCGGAAGGGCACCTGATCGGCTCGCACCTGCTGGAGGCGGTCTTCGACAAGGTCATCGAGCACGGGCCGGGTTCGAGATCGTCAAGTTTGAGATCGGGCAGACCAACGAGCAATTCTCCCACCTGGTGAGGAAGGTGCACGCGGCGGCCCCAACCGTGCTCGGCGAGTTGCTGGGGGAGCTGCTGGCGCTCAGCCGCCAGCGGGTGGAAGAGACCGACGCGCTGTTGCGGAGGCCCGGAGCCCGGGGTCTTGAGCCTACAACCCAAGCTCCAAGGTCCAGGGGGCGCAGGGACCTGGCAATGGTCGCTTACTCCCCATTCCGCGCTGGGCATTCCGCATTACAATCTAGTTGTGCGGTTTGAGCTGTGGATGGCGATGCGCTACCTGGCCCGCCGGTCGCCGCGGCGACAGGCGGTGCTTTCGGTAGTTACCGCCATTTCAATCGTCGGTGTGATGGCAGGGGTGGCCTCGCTGGTGATCGCCCTGGCGGTCACCAACGGCTTTCGCCGGCACCTGGAAGAGAGCCTGCTCAGCGCCATCCCGCACGTGACCCTGCTGCGGGTGGACAACGAGGGGATCGCCGACTGGCGCGGCCTGAGCGCGAAGCTGGAAGCGATGCCGCACGTGGTGGCCGCCGCCCCGGCGGTCTATGCGCAGGTGCTGCTGTCCAGCTCGCGTCAAGCGCAGGGGGTGATGCTGAAGGGCGTGGTGCCGGAGATGGAGCTGCGGGCGGGCGACCTGCTCGGCCACCTGCGTGCCGGGGCCATCGCGCCGCTTGCCGCGCCTCTGTCTCCTGGCGAGCCCCCGGCGATCGTGCTGGGGAAAGACCTGGCCGAGGCACTGGGAGTAGCAGTGGGCGATTTCCTCACCGCCACCTCGCCCCGCGGTCGGCTGTCGCCGATTGGCGAGTTCCCTCGCTCCAGGCGCTTCCGCGTCGCTGCCATCTTTGACAGCGGTTTCTACAACTACGACGCCGAGTGGGCCTTCGTCTCGCTCGAGGCAGCCCAGCAACTGTTTCTGCTCGGTGACGTGGCCAGCGCCATCGGGCTGCGCATTGATAACCTCTACCAGGCGCCGCAGGTGGCCGAAGCAGCCAAGCGCCGCGCCGGCCCCGGCTTCGGGGCCGCCAACTGGATGGAACAGAACCGCACGCTGTTCCGCGCCCTGCGCTTCGAGCGCACCGTCACTATCCTGATCATCGGGCTGATCGTGTTCGTGGCCGCCCTGAACCTGTTCATCCGGCTTTACCTGCTGGTGGTGGAGAAGAACCGCGACATCGCGGTGCTGATGGCCATGGGCGCCCGCACCGGCCAGGTCCGCCGCATCTTCCAGTACCAGGGCCTGGTGATCGGCGTGCTGGGGACCGCACTGGGGCTGGCCTCCGGCTACGTGTTCTCCTATTTCGGCAGCCACTACCGGCTGATCCGCCTGGAGGCGGATATCTACTCGATCCAGTACGTTCCCTTTGCCCCGCGCGCCTGGGACGCGCTGTGGATTGCGCTGGCGGCGATCCTGATCAGCTACGTGGCGACCATCTACCCTGCGCGCTCGGCTGCGGCAATCGCTCCAGCCGAGGCCCTGCGCTACGAATAGGCTTGTGGCGGCAATCTGCGCAGAAGGCTAACAGCAGCGGACAAGCGACGGACCGACAGGGATTGCTAGTTCGCGGCGTGAAGGTGGCAACGGGCGTGCAACCAGGAACTATGGCCCGGCTGCAAGGCCGAGCATCTGTTGAATTGATCGCACTGGTGAGAGCCGTTAACCTGACGAAAAAATTCCGCTCAGGCTCAGCGGATCTGGTGGTGCTGGACGGCTTGAACCTGGAAGTGGCGGCCGGCGAGATGGTGGCCATCATGGGCGAGTCCGGTGCGGGCAAGACGACCTTGCTGCAAATCCTGGGCACGCTCGACAGGCCCACCAGCGGTGACGTATACTATCAAGAGAAGGCGCTTTCCGGCTGCAAGTTAGAGGAGCTGGAGGCGCTTCGGAATCAGGGCATCGGGTTTGTTTGGCAGTTTCACTACCTGTTGCCGGAGTTTTCGGCACTGGAGAACGCAAGCCTGCCGCTCCGGATCAGGGGTCTGGGCGCTGCGGAAGCGGAACAGCGCGGCGCGGAAATGCTGGCGGAAGTCGGGCTAGCCGAGCGCAAGCAGCACCGCCCGGGCGAGCTTTCCGCTGGTGAGCAGCAGCGGGTGGCCCTGGCCAGGGCTGTGGTGGGGCGTCCGTCCCTGTTGCTGGCGGATGAGCCGACCGGCAACCTGGACGCCAAGACAGGTGACACGGTGTTCCGCTGGATCGAGCAGTTGCATCATCGCCATCACCTCACCTCGATTGTGGCTACTCACAACCCGGCGTTTGCCCGGCGCTGTCAGCGCATCCTGCGGCTGGAGAATGGTCGCTTGTGGCCAATGGAGAGCCAGGAAGCAGCCCAGGGCCCGGGCGGCTCGCAGGGCCCGAACCAGGGGACGTAAGGGAAACGGATCATGTTCGAGAGATACACGGAGAAAGCCAGGCGGGTGATCTTCTTCGCCCGGTACGAGGCCAGCCAGTTCGGCAGCCCGTACATCGAGACCGAGCACCTGCTGCTGGGCCTGCTGCGGGAAGACAAAGCGCTCACCAACCGTTTCCTGCGCTCGCAGGCCGCCGTGGAATCCATCCGCAAGCAAATTGAAGGGCACGCTACCATCCGTGAGAAAGTGTCGACCTCGGTGGACCTTCCGCTGTCCCACGAGTGCAAGCGCGTCCTAGCCTACGCGGCCGAAGAAGCCGAGAGGCTGAGCCACAAGCATGTCGGCACCGAGCACCTGCTCCTCGGGCTTTTGCGCGAAGAGAAATGTTTCGCCGCCGAAATCCTACACGAGCGCGGCCTGCGCCTCTCCACCATCCGCGAGGAGCTGGCCCGCCAGCAGAGTGAGAAAGTGTCCAGCAGCCGACCCAAAGAAACCTCCCTGCTCGCCGAATTCAGCCGCGACCTGACCCAGGCGGCCATGGACAACGCCCTGGACCCGCTGATCGGCCGCGAAAACGAAGTGGAGCGGCTGGTGCAGATACTCTGCCGCCGCACCAAGAACAACCCGGTGCTCATCGGGGAGCCCGGGGTGGGCAAGACCGCCATCGTAGAAGGCCTGGCCCAGCGCATCGAGGATGGCGACGTCCCCTCCTTCCTGGCCGACAAGCGCATCCTGGCGCTGGACCTGTCGCTGATCGTCGCCGGCACCAAGTACCGCGGGCAGTTCGAAGAGCGGCTGAAGACCATCATGAAGGAGCTGATGGAGAACCAGAACGCCATCATCTTCATCGACGAGCTGCACACGCTGGTGGGCGCCGGCTCCGCCGAAGGCTCCCTGGACGCCGCCAACATCCTCAAGCCCGCCCTCACCCGCGGCGAGATCCAGTGCATCG
>CAYVGN010000368.1:0-3558 GCA_964451215.1 uncultured Acidobacteriota bacterium | reverse complement strand
GGGTCTGCCGGTGGACACCGTTCCGCTGGCGCGTTCGTTGCGCCCGCTGGCCGACCTGCGCTCGCTGCTCAGCCTGGTTCGCTACTTGCGCCGCCTGCACCCACGCCTGCTCCACACCTGCACGCCGAAGGCCGGGCTGCTCGGCCCGCTGGCTGCGCGCCTGGCCGGCGTTCCCGTGGTCCACAGCGTGTTTGGCCTGCTGTTCCACGACCGCGCCACCCGGCTGGAGAACCTCCTCTACCGCGCCGCCGAGCGCTTCACCGCCCTGCTGGCCGGGCACCTGTTGTTTCAAAGCCACGAGGATCTGGAGCGGGCCCGCCGGCTGAGGTGGAAACCCTCGGACCGCCTGCTGTACCTCGGAAATGGAATCAACCTCCGGCTGTTCGATCCCGACCGCTATGGCGCCGAGCGGCGCGCGGCGCGCGCCGAACTGGGTTACAGCGACGAGCACTTCGTCATCGGCATTGTCGCCCGGCTCCTGTTGACCAAGGGGCTGGGCGAATTTCTGGCCGCTGCCGAGATGCTGCGCGCTTCCCCGGGAATCCGGTTCCTGGTGGTGGGCCCGGCGGAGGCAAATCACGCCCGGGCGCTGCCGGAGGCGCTCCTCCGCCGCGCCCTGGAGGCCGGCAATGTCCGCTTCCTGGGCGAGCGGCGCGACATGCCGCGGCTCTACGCGGCCATGGACCTGTTCGCCCTCCCCTCCCACCGCGAGGGCGTGCCGCGCTCGCTCCTGGAGGCCTCGGCCATGGGACTGCCGGTGATCGCCAGCGATATCCGGGGCTGCCGCGAGGTAGTGGAACCGGGACGGACCGGGTGGCTGGTTCCGGTGCGGAACGCCGCCGCGCTGGCCCAGAGAATCCTTGAGTGCTGGCGCGATCCCGCCGGGGCACGCCAGCTCGGCGCCGCGGGGCGCGCCCGCATCCGACGCCTTTTCGACGAGCGCCTGGTCCACGAGCGCCTGCTCCGCCTCTTTGCGGCGCTGCTGGGCGGGCCCGGCGGCGACCGGCATTGGTGCCCGTCGCGGGACAGGCAGGCAGGCCTCTCCCCACTGGCGCCGAAGGTCGCAACGCGATGAAGCGCGCTACCGACATTGCCGGGGCCCTGCTCGGCATCCTGCTGCTGGCGCCTCTCTGGGCCTTGATCGCGCTGTGGATCAAGCTCGATTCCCGTGGCCCCGTCTTCTTCCGGCTGCGCGTGGCCGGCAAGGACGGGCGGCCCTTCGAGGAGTTGAAGTTCCGAACCATGGTGGACGGCGCGATGGAGATAGGCCTGGGCCGGGAAACGTCGGCGACCGACCCGCGCATCACGCGCGCCGGCCGCTGGCTCCGCCGCACCAGCCTCGACGAAACCCCGCAACTGCTCAACGTGCTGCGCGGAGAAATGAGCCTGGTCGGCCCGCGCGCGACGTTCCTCGAGGTCGCTGCCCAATATGACCAGCGCGAGCGCCGGCGGCTCAGCGTGCCCCCGGGAATTACCGGGCTGGCCCAGGTGCGCGGCCGCAACTCCATCTCCTGGCCCGAGCGCGTCCAGTGCGACCTGTGGTACGTGACGCATCACAGCTACTGGCTGGACTGGAAGATCCTGCTGGAAACGCCCCGCGCCCTTTTCGCGCGGCGCGACATCTACGGGCCCGGCGGCCAGAACCGCGCCCACAAGCCGCTGCCCGGGCCGAGGCCCGCGGGTTTCCCGACAGGGGTCGGCCGGTCTCGGGCGGCGCCACCAGCGTGATGCTCAGCTCCCGAAACGACGATCAACGCGATATGGAGATTCGGCAGGTTTTGATCTACGGGTGCGGCGGGCACGGAAGGGTGATCCTGGACATCCTCCGGGCCCGGCACGGCCAGTCGCTTTCCGCGGTCTTCGTTGACGACAACCCGCAGAGGGAGGGCCGGTGGGTGGACGGGATCCGCGTCCACGGCCCGAGCACTCTTCGGGAGCTGCTGCGGCAGCGCTTCGCTGCCATCGCCGGCGTGGGCGACAACCTGGTGCGCGCCCGCCTCTACCTCGAACTGAGGGACATGGGCTTCGTGCCCGCAACGGCCGTCCATCCCAGCGCCGTCGTCTCGCGCCGGGCGTGGCTGGGCCCGGGAGTAGCGCTGATGCCGGGCGTCATCGTTAGCACCGGCGCGCGGGTGGAAGAGAACGCCTGCATCAACACCGCCGCCAGCGTGGACCACGACTGCCTGATCGGCCCGCATGCCCACGTGTTCCCGGGCGCCCGGCTGACCGGGAATGTGGCAGTCGGCGGCTACGCCACCATCGGCACCGGCGCCTGCCTGGCGCCGGGCGTGCGCGTGGGTCGCAACGCGGTGATCGGGGCGGGCGCCGTGGTCCTCGGCGACATCCCCGACAATGCCGTGGCCTACGGCGTACCCGCCCGCCTGATCCGCTTCCGCGACCCGGTCCCGGCCGAGGAGGGTGTGCTGTGCGGGTCCTGATCACCGGCGCCGCCGGTCTCTACGGCGCGCACCTGATCGCCGAGTTGCTGCGCCGGCGCCTGGCTTCGCGCATTTTCGCGCTCGACAATTTCTCGCGGTCCTTCCTGGTGCGCCCGCCGTTTTTCCCGCACCCGGACTTCACCGCGCGGGTGGAAATCCTGGGGGGCGACTTCCGGGTGCTGGACGCCCGCGCGCTTGACCGGATGGAACTGGACGCGGTGGTGCACCTGGCGGCGCGGGTCTCCATAGACGAATCCGCGGTCACGCCGCGTGAATACTTCGCGGTCAACGAGCAGGGCACCTTTGAGCTGTGCCAGGCGCTGTTGCACACGCGCCGCCGGCCGTTCCTGCTCTACGCCTCCTCGCCGGAAGTATACGGGGCGCCGCGCCACCTGCCGATGGATGAGTGGCATCCCCTGCGGCCCAAGAGCACCTATGCCGCCACCAAGCTGGCCGGAGAGAAGCATTGCCTCACGCTGCACGAGTGGCACGACTACCCTGCGGCCGCCATCCGCAACTTCAACACCTTCGGCGAAAACCAGAACATCGCCTTCTATCCGGCGGTGATCCCGCACTTCATCCGCCTGGCCCTGCTGGGCGAACCGCTCACGCTGCACGGCAGCGGGCAGCAGAGCCGGGACTTCCTCTACGTGGGCGACGCCGTGCGCGCTTACGCCATGGCGCTGGAGCACTCCCAGCGCATCCGCGGCGAGGTGTTCAACATCGGCACCGGCCGCGGCATCACCATCCGCGAAATCGCCCGCCTGGTGTTGGCGCACACAGGTTCCCGGTCGCGGTTGATCACCGCCCCGGGCCGGGGCCGGGGTGATCTGCCCGGCCTCTGCGCCGACATCACCCGCATCCGCAACAAGCTCGGCTGGCTTCCCCAGATCCCCATGGCGGAGGCGCTGGCCAGGACGGTCGAATGGTACAAGAGGCACATTCAGTACTCGTCACCGGTGGCGCCGGTTTTATCGGCCGCTGGATCGTCAGACGACTGATCGCCCAGGGCCACCGCGTCACCGTCCTCGACAACCTGGAAAACGGCGCGCGGGAGAACCTGATGGAGTTCCAGGGTGAGGCACGGTTCCTGGGTCTGATCGTGAGCGGCGTGGAAGAC
>CAYVGN010000367.1:0-3578 GCA_964451215.1 uncultured Acidobacteriota bacterium | reverse complement strand
GTGTGAAGGAACTATGGATAAAGAGAGGATCACGCCAGCAAGCAAAGCAAGCGACAAGGGTGGGAGCACGCGGCGGTCGTTCGTGCAGGCGGGGATGGCGGCTGCGGCCGTGGCCGGCCTGCGAACCGCGAGCGGTCTGGCCGGCCCGGCGCGCGAAACACTGGCCCTGGAGGGCGGCCCCAAGGCCGTCACCTTCCCGGCCGACCAACACGCCGCCGTCACCCGCTGGCCCCGCTACGGTACCGCCGAAAAGCAGGCGCTTCACCAGTTGCTTGACAGCAACAAGTTTTACGAGGAACTGCCGCTGCTGGAAAAGGAGTGGAGGGAGTACACCAAGATCCCCTACGCCAAGGCGCACATGAACGGCACCAGCGCGCTGACTTCCATGTACTTCGCGCTGGACCTGCCGCCCGGCAGCGAGATTCTGGTGCCCTCCTACACCTTCTTCGCCACCTGCCTGACCATGCGCTTTTTCGGGTACGTTCCCATCTTTGTGGATATTGACCCCCGCACCGCGTGCTTCGACCTCGAAGACGCCAAACGCAAGCTGACTCCGCGGACCAGGGCGCTGTGCGTGATGCATTCCTGGGGCCTGCCGTGCGAGATGGATCGCATCTCGGAGTTCGCCAAAGAGAAGGGGCTGATCTTGCTGGAGGATGCGGCCCACGCCCACGGCGCCTGGATGCAGGGCAAAGCCATGGGCGCCTGGGGCGCCATGGGCATTTACAGCTTCCAGGCCAGCAAGGTCCTGCCCTCGGTGGAAGGCGGCATGGGGATGTACCAGACACGGGAGTATTACGAGCGGGCCGCCGCTTTCGGGCACTATGAAGATCCCCCCAAGTTTCCCAAGGACAGCCCCTGCCGCGAATACGACGGGACCGGCTTCGGCCAGAAGTACCGCATGCACCCGTTCGCGGCCGCGGTGGCGCGGCAGCAGCTCCGGAGCCTGGAGGAGCGCAACGCCCTGGTCGCCTCGCAGGTCCGCCGGCTGAATGATCGTCTGCTGCAACTCCCCGGGCTATCGGAGCCGCGCTGCCAGCCCGACCAGAAGCGCGCCTATTACTACGCCAACATGCTCTTCCTGGACGAAGCCAAGGCCGGGTTCTCCCGGGAGGCGCTGCTGAAGGCGCTGCGGGCCGAGGGCCTGCGGGTCAGCGTGTGGGATTACCCGCTGCAGCACACCTTCAAGATTTACTCGGAGGCCAAGTGGTGGCACCACCAGCCGGATGTGCCGGCCAACATGCCGGGTTCGGTCCAGGTGAACCGCACCCACATCTTTGTGGCGCTGCTGTACGCCGAGGTGCCGGAGCTGTTGGAGCAATACGGCAAGGCGTTTGAAAAGGTGTGGGCGCACCGGTCCGCACTGGCGAAGCTGTGAACGGCGGGTGATGGTCAACGGCAAGATTCGCACGTCCGTTCTCCTGGCCGGCATCTTTGTTTCCTTTTCCGCAGGCCTGGCCGGCCAGCCCAGGCCGGTGACGCCTTCCGCCCGGCACTGGTGGGAGCAGGAGCCGCTGCGCATCCTCGACCTGGTCACCTCCTTCGGCCAGATCCCCGACATTCAGCCCGCAGAGCTGGCCGCCCGCAAGGCGGCGCACTTCTATAACGCCGAGCACCTGGAAGTGATGCACCTGGTCAAGGGGCTGGACGACCAGGGGTTCTTCTTCTCCTCCAAGCTGGCCGGCAAGCAAAACCCGGACTTCCTGGGCCCGTACCTGCCCGAGGCCAAAAAGCGTGGCTTGCGGGTGATGATCTATTTCAACGTCCACTGGTACACCCGCGAGTTCGGCGAGCAGCACCCGGACTGGCTCCAGGTGCGGGAAGACGGCAAGCCGCTCACCGGAGTCTATGTCACGGGCATGGACTTCTGCGTGAACAGCCCGTGGCGGGAATGGGTCTTCCAAATCCTGCGGGACCTGTGCGCCTACCCGATTGATGGCATCTTCTTCGACGGACCGATCTTCTTCCCTGACACCTGCTACTGCCGGCACTGCCAGCAGCGGTATGAGCAGCTTCACGGAACCAAGCTGCCCTCCAAGAAAGAGCGCAAGGGGCAGGCGGCCCGGCAACTGCTGGAGTTCCAGGCCAACAGCCTGGCTGAATTCCTGCGCGACTCCAGGCGAATCATCAAGTCGCTTAACCCGGAGGTCGCCTTGTACATGAACGGCGGCGAGCGCGGGGGCAACTGGGCGACCGCCCGGCTCAATCGCCTGCTGATCGCCGAGCAGGACCTGCTGGGGAGCGAGGGCGGCTTCATCGGCGGCGACCTGACGCGGGTGCCCATCTGGAAGCCAGGTGTTACGGCGCGGCTGCTGGAGAGCCAGGCGGGCGGCAAGCCGCGCGTGATCTTCTCGGCGGCGGCCCACAAGCCCTGGACCTTCTCCCTGTTGCCGGAAGCCGAGCTGCGCCTGCTTTACGCCGGCACCATTGCCAACGGGGCCAGCGTCTGGTTCGGGCTGTGGCCGTTCGAGTTCGCTCAGCCAGAGATGAAGGCGGTGGTGGAGATGAACCGCTTCTTGGCGAACCACGCCGCCTACTACCAGAACACACGCTCAGAAGCGCGGGTGGCGCTGGTCTGGTCCGACACCACGGCCAACCACTACGCCGGCTCCGACGCGCAACAGATCGAGCTGGACCGGGTCCCCCAGCGCAGCGAGGTCGGCAACCTCAACGGCGAGTTCTCGGGCCTGGCCGACGCGCTGATCCGCTCGCAAACGCCCTTCGATGTGATTGATGATGTCACGCTGGAGCGGGAGGAGCTGCGGCGCTACGCGGCGATCTTCCTGCCCAACGTGGCCTGCATGAGCCCCCGCACGGCGGAGCGGCTCACCAAGTACGTGCGGCAGGGCGGCGGCCTGTTCGCCACCTTTGAGACCTCTCTCTACGACGAGGTGGGCCTGCGGCGCAAGGACTTCGCGCTGGCCGAGGTGCTCGGGGTGCAAGCAGAAAACCGGGTGGTGGGCCCCAAGCGCTGGGACTTCATGAAGGCACGATCCCCAGGGCCGCTGCTGGAAGGACTGGGGCGGGAATTCCTGCCCTCCCCCGCTTACCACGTTCCGGTCCGGGCCGACGGCGCTCAGGTCTTGCTGCAATTCACCCGGCCGCTCACTGGAGTCTACGACGGCATACCGCAACTGTCCGACGACCCGGCTCTGCTCACCCATTCATTGGGCAAGGGCAAGGCCATCTACTTTGCCGGCGACCTGGGCAACGGAATCCACAGCTTTCACCTGCCAGAGTTTCTGAACCTGGTGAGGAACGCGGTGCGAAGCCTGGCGCCTCCCCCGGTGCTGGTGGCCAACGCCCCGGAGTCTTTGGAAGTGGTGCTTCGGTCGCAGCAGAACGGCCGCAGGCTTCTGCTGCACCTGGTTAACTTCACCGGGGAGATGACCCGCCCCATCCGGCGGGTTGTAGCCCTCGATAATGTTGCTGTCTCGCTGACCATCCCCGGCGATTGGAAGAAGGCCGTTACGCTGGTGCGCCCGCAGGCGCTCACCCCGACCAGAGACCAACAGGGGCGGCTGCGCCTGGTTCTGCCGAGAGTGGAGGAATACGAGGTTATCGTGATCGAGGAGTGA
>CAYVGN010000366.1:0-3578 GCA_964451215.1 uncultured Acidobacteriota bacterium | reverse complement strand
GGTCGGGCTCGTTGGCCAGGGCGCGGGCGATCGCCACCCGCTGCTGCTCGCCGCCGGACAGTTCACTGGGGCGGTGGGCGGCCCGGCCCGCCAGGCCCACCCGCGCCAGCAACTCCTCCCCCCGCCGGCGTCGCTCCGCCGCAGGCCGATCGGCGAAGATCATCGGCAGCATCACGTTCTCCAATGCCGTCTTCCTCCCGATGAGGTTGAAGGACTGGAAGACGATGCCCACATGGCGGCGCCGGTGCAGCGCCAGCTCCGGCGAGGTGAGGTCAGCCAGGTTGCGGCCCCGGAACAGCAGCCGGCCGCCAGTGGGGCGGTCCATGCCCGCCACCAGGTTCAGCAGCGTGGATTTTCCCGATCCCGAGGTCCCCAGCAGCGCCACCAGTTCGCCGCCCTCGATCGTGATGGAAACCCCATCCAGGGCCCGCACCACGGAGCTGCCCATCTGATAGTGGCGTTCGAGGTCTTCGGTTTGTAGCAGCGGCGGCACGCGAACCGTGATTGTAGCAGGTGGCCGGGCCGGGTGTAACCAGTTGGCAGTCAGCAGCCGGCAGCGGGAGGTGGGACATTGGACTTTGGACCTTAGACCTTGGACGGGCGTCAGCCCCGGCCCGGCACCGGCTGCAGCCTGCTCTTGAAGAACTCCACGGTGAGCAGCAAACCCTCCTCCAGCCCGACGCGCGGCTCCCAGCCCAGCAACTTCCGGGCCCTGGAAATATCCGGCCGGCGTTGCTTCGGATCGTCCTGCGGGAGCGGCCGGAACTCGATCTGGCTCTTTGTCCCGGTCAACTTCTGCACCCGCCGGGCGAACTCGAGGATGGTCATTTCCTCCGGGTTGCCGAGGTTGATGGGGAGATGATCGTGGCACTCCATCACCCGCGCGATGCCATCAATCATGTCGGAGATGTAGCAGAAGCTGCGGGTCTGCGAGCCGTCGCCACAAACGGTGAGCGGCTTGCCGGTCAGCGCCTGGCCGATAAGGGTGGGGACGACCCGCCCGTCGTCGAGCTTCATGCGCGGGCCGTAGGTGTTGAAGATGCGGACAATGCGCGTGTCCAGGTGGTAGTAGCGGTGGTAGGCCATGGTGAGCGCTTCGCCGTAGCGCTTGGCCTCGTCGTAGACCGAGCGCGGCCCCACCGGGTTCACGTTGCCCCAGTAGGACTCCGGCTGGGGGTGGACGGCCGGGTCGCCGTAGCACTCCGAGGTAGAGGCTTGCAGGAAGCGCGCCTTCCTGGCCCGCGCCAGTTCCAGGCAGTGGCGCGTCCCCTCGCCACCGACCACCAGCGTTTCCACCCCGTAGCGGAGGTAGTCAACCGGGCTGGCGGGCGAGGCCAGATTGAGCACCCAGTCCACCGGCCCCCCAACCGGCAGGGGCTGGGTGATATCGTGACGGAGCAGGGTGAAGCGGGAATGGCCGGCCAGGTGCGCCACGTTCTCCACCGCCCCGGTCAGGAAGTTGTCCACCCCAATGACTTCCTCGCCCCGGCCCAGGAGATGGTCCGAGAGGTGCGATCCAATGAAGCCGCCCGCCCCGGTCAACACAATCCGCATCGTCCGGCAGTTTGGCACAGGCAGGGAGCCACGGGGAAGGGGCGGACAGCCAAAATATTGCGACTTCCTCCACCGGCGCTTGATCCAATGAAGCGGACAGAGCCATAGCGGCCACGCCTGGAAATGACCATAGCCCTGGGGGCGCGTTTGATTAGCTGCAGGAAGTTGCTGGCGGAACTCTCCAACTATCTGGATGACGAACTGGACCCGGATCTCCGCCGGGAACTGCAAGTCCACCTCCGGGCCTGCCCCGACTGTTGGGTCCTGTTTGACACCACCCGCCGCACCATCATCATCCTCCGGGGTAACGAGCCCTACCCAATGCCGGAAGACGTCAAGCAGCGGCTGACCGAGGCCATTCACAGGAAGATGGCGCGGTTCAGCCCACAAGCCTAGTGCTTTGGCCGGCTGAAAAAGTGCGATTGGCCGTAGCGCCGGCACCTTTTGCGCCGCAAAGCAGTCAGGCGCCCGAGGTCAGCAGTCACAAGGTCATTCTGGCTTCTGGCGGCTGACTTCTTTCTGTTATGCTTCCCGGCATGCGCCGACGAAACTTTTTAAAGAACGTGGCTGGGGTCGGGGTGGCCGGGCTGGGCCTGGCGAAGGGCGGAGCGCCCGACACAGCGGCCGCGCCGCCCCCCGAAGCTCCGATTAAGAAGGGAATCAGCGCCTGGTGCTTCCCCAGGAACAAGCCGATCCGCGAGGCCATGAAGCTGGCCCGTGAGGCGGGCTTCCATGGGATCGAGCTGGCTTTCTACGAGAAGGGAGAAATCAGCTTCGACTCCTCCCCGGACCAGATGCGGAAGCTGGTGGAGGAGGCGCGTGCCATCGGCATCGAGATCGCCGGCCTGGCCACCGGCGAGCTGTGGACCTACCCGCTGACCAGCAACGAACTCCGCGAGCGCGGCAAGGCCATCATTCGCAAGATGCTGGAGCTGGCCGAGGCCCTCGGCGTGGATTCCGTCCTGGTGGTGCCGGGTAACCTGAAGAGCCGCAACAACCCGGCCCAGATGGCCGTGCGTTACGAGACCGCCTGGCAGCGCTCCGCCGAGGCGATCCGCGAACTGGCGCCGCTGGCCGAGAAGCACAAGGTCGTGATCTCGGTCGAGAATGTGTGGAACAACTTCCTGCTTTCGCCGCTGGAGATGCGCTCGTACGTGGACCAGTTCCAGAGCCCCTGGGTCCGGGCCTACCTGGACATCGGCAACGTGCTCCGCTTCGGCTACGCGCAGGACTGGATTCTGACGCTGGGGCCGCGCATCAAGCGGGTCCACGTCAAGGATTTCAACCTCGCCCGGGATACCTTCGTGAACCTCCTGGAAGGAGACCTGGACTGGCCGGCGGCCATGGCTGCTTTGCGCGAGGTAGGCTTCCGGGGCCACCTCATCGCCGAACTCAGCTACAACCGGCACGCGCCGGACCTGGTGGTGTGGAATACCTCGAAGGCCCTGGACTTCATTTTGGCGATGTAGGGGCCATCTGCAGGCCTTCGGCTGCGGGACCCGGCGGGCGAAGCTGGAACCTGGAACCTACTCCCTCAGTTCCTGCTCCAGGCGCGTGATGATCTTCTGGACCTCGGGCGCTTTCTTGCTCTTGGGCTCGAGTTCCAGGTACTTGCGGTAGGCTTCGAGGGCTTTCTGCACTTCGCCGCGCTTGCTGTGTGCGTCGCCCAGGCGCAGCCAAGCCTCGGCCAGCTTGGGGTTCCACTTCAGTGCTTCCTGGAAACGGGCCACCGCCCCCGAGTAGTTGCGCCGCTTCATGTGGAAGTTGCCGACTTCCATCTCTTTCCTGGCCTGCAGCGGGTTGAAGCTGTACTCCTTGACCGCTTCGGTCTCCAGTTCCAGCCCGGGCGGCGCCTCGGGTTTGATCACCACGACATCCGGCTTCTTGGATTGCTTCTGCGAGGGCTCGTTTTTCTGCGCAGGCTGCTGCTGGAGCGCCAGCAGCAGGATCAGGGCCCGGGCCACCATAGGAACATTATAGATTGATGCGCCGAGGCAGCGGCAAGTCGGAAACCCGCCCCTGCG
>CAYVGN010000365.1:0-3583 GCA_964451215.1 uncultured Acidobacteriota bacterium | reverse complement strand
GCGCGCTCAGACAGCATGCTGCGCCTTGGCCGGGGCCGGGCCGGGCTGGGCCGCGGGCGGAGCCAGCGGCTTCAGCGCATAGACGTTGACAATGTCGCCGAGGTTGACGGGCAGGTGGAGGCGGGCGAGCAGCGGCAGCCGCGCCGCCAGCCGGAAGGCGCCGCCCAGGCGGCCGGACTGCGCCGCGGCTTTCTCCAGCAGGTAGCGAGCGCTGACGATGCGGCGGTGGCGCCGCACCCGGATCACTACCAGGCCGCAGCGGGCCAGCATGGCCCGCAGCGTGTCCGGAGAAAAGTAGTACAGGTGCATGCGCATGAACCAGGGCCAGCGCGGGCCCAGCACGCGCGCAAACCCGCTTTCCACGTCCATGGTGGAAAGCGCCAGCAGCCCGCCGGGCTTCAGCAACTGCTCTAACCGGCGCACTTCGGCCATCGGGTCGGTGAAGTGCTCGATCACATCCCAGACCGTGATCACGTCAAAGCTCTGCGCCTCGGGGCCGGTCGGGGCACTGGCTGTTTCCTTCAGCAACCCGTTGAAGACCGGGAAGCCGCGGCGGCGTGCAACTTCCGCCGCCCAGCGGCTGGGCTCGACTCCCGCCACTTCCCAGCCCCGCCGGCGGGCGCGCTCCAGGAACACGCCGGTGTAACAGCCGACGTCGAGCAGCTTCCGCCCTCCCGACACCCCCCGGCCTGCAGCGGCCCGCCTGCTGGCGGTCCGGAGCGCCTCGTCCAGTTCGTCCAGCAGGCCGTCGAAGGTGCGGACGCGCCCCTGTTCTTCCCGCAGGTAAACGGGGTCTTGCACCCGGCGGTAGCACTCCTCGATTTCGGCGGGCGAATCGGCGGGCGCCTGCACCACCAGCGAGCAGGACACGCAGCGGAGGATGTTGGTGTAGTCGCCGTGGTCCAGGCTGGTGCAGCAGAACAGGTCGGGGCGGCTGGGGGGGCCGCCGCCGCGCCCACAGTAGAGCACGATGAACTGCCGTCCCCCGCAGAGGTTGCACACCAGGTCGAGTGGCGGAGCCGGCACGGCGTCGGAACGCCAGCGGCGCAGGTGCACCCGCCGGTCCCACCACACCTTCCAGGTGATGCGCGAGTTGACCAGGAAATTCCAGGCCGAGGCGGTGACAATCCCGCACAGCACCGCCAGCTCCAGGGGCAGGCGCAGGCCCCGCAACAGGGTGCCAGCCACTGTCAGGTTCAGCAGGGCGCCCACCAGCACCACCCAGAGGAAGCGCAGGAACCGGCTGCCGGCCGCCGCCCAGCCCGGCAGGCGCCGACCCGTCTCGGGGAACGTGAAACGGTCGTTCCAGAGGAAGTTGTTGACGATGGCCAGGCCGGTGGCCGCCGGCAGCGCCGCCACCGCGGGCATGCCCATGACGTGAACCAGCGCCGCCGCCCCGCCCAGGTTCACCACCGCCCCGGAGAGGCCTACGGCCGCGTAGCTCATCACCCGGCGCAGTTCTCCGGTATCCAGCGCAATCGCTGCCAGGTGGAGCAGGTACTGCCAGGTCTGCCGCGGCCCCAGCTTGCTGCCGCCGCGGAAGCGCTCCTGGAAGATGTAGGGGACTTCTTCGACCCGATCGTAGTCGCCCTTGGCCAGCGCCTCGAGCAGAATCTTGTAGCCGACGGGCCGTAGCGGCATGCCGTCAATCACCCGGCGGCGCATCAGGAAATACCCCGACATGGGGTCGCGCACGCGGCTGAGCGTGCCCGGCAGGATGACGCCGGCCATCAGCGTGGCCGCCCAGGACACCAGGCGGCGAAACAGGCTCCACTGGCTGACGCCGCCGCCGCGTACGTGGCGGCTGGCGATGACCAGGTCGGCGTCGCATTCCTTCAGGCGGGCCAACAGGGTAGGCAGCAGTTCGGGTGGGTGCTGCAGGTCGCCGTCAATCACGCCCAGCAGGTCACCCCGCGCTTCGAACCACCCGGCCAGCACGGCGGTGGAAAGGTCGCGCTGCTGGGTGCGCGTGATCACCCGCAGCCAGGGGTAGCGCGTGGTCAGGGAGCGCGCCAGCTCGGAGGTGCCGTCCGGGCTGTCGTCGTCCACCACCAGCACCTCGAACGGCTCCCCGCAGCCGGACAACGTCCCTTCCAGCCGTTCGAGCAGCGCCGGCAGGTTATGGCGCTCGTTGTAGGTGGGAACAACCAGGCTCAGCATCTGGCTTAAAGTTTAAAGTTTAAAGTCCCAAGTTTAAAGCCAATGCTGTTCATTTATCGAGGATTGCACAAGTATGGCAGCGTCAGGGCACGGCTTCAGCCGTGCCGGCGGGAAAGCCATGAGGGCGGCTTTAGCCGCTGAGGGCATGGTCCCCGGCAGCCAGGGCGCGTCGTTTCCCTGCCGCGCCGCCTCAGGGGCTAAAGCCTCAGGCTGGGGTGCTGCCCTGGCGGCACGGCTGAAAGCCGTGCCCTGTCGAGGAGGTGGCGCACCAATGGCCTTCGCGGTGGTACCGTACTTCTGCGAAGCTCATTTAAGGCACGGTGACAGGTGAAGGCTCACATCGTGTCTGCATCTCTTCCTAACATGTGGGACACTTAGCGGGGGCGTTCGATGCAGTCATTCCTCCGGTCCGCGCTCATTGTCCTGCTGTTGGCGCTGGCCACTGCACCGTTGTCGGGCCACGCCCAAAACATCATTACCACCATTGCCGGCAGTGACTTCATCTTTCCGCGCTCGGTTCGGGCTCTGGAGGCGCCGCTGGGCCAGGTTGTGTGCGCGGCGGTAGACACGCAGGGAAATGCGTACGTCTGCGACGAATCGAACCACATCGTGGCCAGGGTGTCCCGCGACGGTATGCTGACAGTTGTGGCCGGCAACGGGATGCGCACCGGAGGTTTTTCGGGAGACGGCGGTCCGGCCACCAGCGCCTCGTTGAACGGGCCGCAGCGGGTGGCCGTGGATTGGGCCGGCAACCTGTACATTGCCGACACTGGGAACCATCGCATCCGCAAAGTGGCGCTTGACGGAAGGATCAGCACAGTGGCCGGGACAGGCCAAGCCGGCTCCTCCGGAGACGGCGGTCCGGCGACCAACGCGCAACTGAACAGCCCCTACGGTTTGGCGGTGGATGCGTCCGGCGTTCTGTATATCGGCGACACAGGCAACCACCGCGTGCGCCGGGTAAGCGGGGACGGGACCATCCGCACGGTGGCCGGCGGCGGGTCCACGTTGGGCGACGGCGGCCCGGCTACCAGCGCCGCCCTCAATTCGCCCTATGACGTGGCAGTGGACCTGGCCGGCAGCCTCTACATTGCCGACACAGAGAACCACCGCCTCCGGAAGGTGAATCCGCAGGGCACGATCAATACTCTGGCCAGCCAGATATGTCTTCCCAGGGGGCTGGCGGTGGACGCCTCCGGCAATGCCTACATCGCTGATGGGTGGGGGTGCAACCGCATCTTGAAGGTTGATCCCGGCGGGGGTGTCAGGGTGGTGGCCGGCGGTGGGTCCACGTTGGGGGACGGCGGTCCCGCCACCAGCGCCGCGCTCAATGCTCCACCTGGGGTTGCCGTAGACGCCGCCGGTAATCTTTACATTGCCGACTGGGGCAACTACCGCCTGCGGAAAGTGGGCGGGCTGGGAA
>CAYVGN010000364.1:0-3586 GCA_964451215.1 uncultured Acidobacteriota bacterium | reverse complement strand
GCCAGGCGCCGCAACGTGGGGATCCAGGCGGCGTTCGACAACGAACCGGTCGCCGTCCGAGGCGACGCCGACCTGCTGCGGCAGGTGCTGCTGAACCTGACCCGCAACGCCTTCGAAGCCATGCCCGCCGGCGGCAACCTGCGGATCACGCTGTTGCGCAAAGACGGGATGGCGGAACTGGCCCTGGCCGATACCGGGCCGGGGGTGGCCGGAGAGCAGCGGCAGAAGATTTTCGACGCCTTCTTCACCACCAAGACCGAGGGCACCGGGCTGGGCCTGACCATCGCCCGCCGCATCGTCGAGCAGCACGGCGGGCGCGTCGAGTGCATGGCGGCCGAGGGCGGCGGAGCGCGCTTTGTGGTGAACCTCCCGCTGGCGGCTTTCCAAGCGCCGGAGCAGGAAAGCGAAGCGGCGGTCGGCTCAGCGTCCCTTCCGGGCTAGAGGTAGCGCCCGGAGGCGCTCCCGGCAGGAGCGGCCCCCAGCGCCCAGGGCGGCAGAAAGCCCAATGTCACTTACTTAAGCTTGTGGGTTTGCCTGGGAGCGCAGGCCTCTGGCCTGCAAGTTATTGAATCCGAAGCAAAGCAGGCGGGATCCCGCGCTGCGGGACGCCCCCGGGGTACTGCGGACTCGTAAAGTAAGTGACATTGGGCAGAAAGCCGCTGCTGCATGATGGTTGAGGTACGAAACCAATGAACGAGACAGAACAGGAAAAAGATTTTCCGATCCTGGTGGTGGATGACGATGAAGCGCTGCGCCGCGCGCTCGAGCGCGTCTTGCACCAGGCTGGCTTCCCGGTCACCGCCCTGAGCACAGCCGCCGAAGCGGTCAACGCCCTCCGGCAGAAGTCCTACCCGCTGGTGGTCAGCGACGTAGTGCTGCCCGACCTGGACGGCATCGCCCTGCTGAAGGAGCTGAAGTTCATCCAACCGGACGTGGAGGTGATCCTGATCACCGCTTACGGCACGGTAGCCAACGCGGTCGAGGCCATGCGCCTGGGCGCCCAGGACTACATCACCAAGCCCTTCTCCCACACCGATTTCCTGACCCGGGTGCGGCGCACGCGGGAGCAGATTCAGTTGCGCCGCGAGAACCTGGCCCTGCGCCAACAGCTCAACGACCAGAACATCAACCGCATCCTGATCGGCTCCAGCCCGGCCATGCGTGAGGTGAAGAAGCTGATCCGGCAGGTGGCGCCCTCTTGCGCGCCGGTGCTGATCACCGGCGAGAGCGGCACCGGCAAGGAACTGGTGGCCGAGGCCATTCACGCCGAAGGCCCCCGCGCCCGCCGCCCGCTGATCAAGGTCAACTGCGCGGCCCTGCCGGAAAGCCTGCTGGAAGCCGAACTGTTCGGCTACGAGCGCGGCGCCTTCACCGGCGCCGTGGGCCGCAAGGAGGGCCGCTTCGACCTGGCCAACGGCGGCACCCTCTTCCTCGACGAGATTGCCGAGGCTTCACCCTCGGTGCAGCTCAAGCTGCTCCGCGTGCTGCAGGACGGCAAGTACGAGCGGCTGGGCGGCAAGGAAACCTTGTATTCCGACGTCCACATCATCTCCGCCACCAACCGCAACCTGCAAGAGGCGCTCAAGGACAAGAGCTTCCGCGACGACCTCTACTACCGGCTCAACGTGATTCCCATCGACCTGCCCCCGCTGCGGGAGCGCAAGGAAGAGATTCCGGAACTGGCCACGCACTTCCTGCAGCGCTACGCGGCCAAGAACCACAAGCAGGTCCTGCAGTTCTCGCCGGCGGCCCTAAACTGCCTGCTGGCCTACGACTGGCCAGGGAACATCCGGGAACTGGAGAACGTGGTGGAGCGCGCCGTCATCCTCACCGAGGGCGAAAGCATCGAGCCGCAGGCGCTGCCAGCGGCGCTGAACCCTTCCCGCTTCGAGGCCAGCACCACTGGCGACGACCGGCGCCCGCTCATCTCCCTCACCTTCCCGGTCGGCACCAGCCTGGAGGAGATCGGGAACCGTACCATCCAGGCCATGCTGGAGCACACGCGGGGCAACCGCTTCGCCGCCGCCCGCCTGCTCAAGATCAACGCCCGCACCATCTGCCGCCACCTGGGCCCCAAGCAACCCTCGCCGTTCACCCGAAACTAGGTTGCAGGTAGCTAAGCAGACCCGCGCGCCTTCACCTTTCAGCGGAGCCTATGCAATCCGCGGTTCTCCTGGTTCTTATAGAAAACAAAGCACTTAATTTCTTACTTGGCAAAACACTTGACAACGGGAGGGGTGCAGGAGCAAAATCCTTGAGGCGAATAAAAAGCGAAAGTAGAGGCCCCTTATGAGTACTCCCTACAAAGCGGACCTCCCGTCCGCGCTCGGCAGCCGTATCGCCTCCTTGCTTCGCTTCCGGCCCAAGGGCGTGCTGGCGGTTTTGTCCACCGGCATCCTGGAAGTGGACGCGGTGGCCGGGGGGCTGCCGCGCGGCGCCATCACCGAGATTTGCGGCCCCGCCTCCTCGGGCCGCACCAGCCTGCTCGACGCCATCCTGGCCGAGGCCACCGGGCGGCGGGAGGTCTGCGCGCTGGTGGACACTACCGACACTTTCGATCCCGCCTCGGCCGCCGCCGCCGGCGTGGACCTGGAACAATTGCTCTGGGTGCGCTGTGCCGCCCACACCCGCCACCTGCTCCAGGTGACCGACCTGCTGGCGCAGGCCGGTGGCTTTGGGTTGGTCGCGCTCGACCTCGGCGACATCCCCCCAAAGGATGCGCGGCGCATCCCGCTGAACGCCTGGTTCCGCTTCCGCCGCGCGATTGAAAACACGCCCACCATCCTGGTGGTTCTGACGCAGGAACCCTGCGCCGGCTCGTCGTCCTCCCTGGTGCTCCGGATGAACCGCGAGCGCGAAGCCTGGTCGGGGTTGCCGGGCTGCTCGCACCTGCTTCGCGGCGCGGTCCTCCAGGTCGAGCGGAAAAAACCAACGCACGCGCTGGAATGTGGAAGGCGAAGCGCGGAATGCGGAGTTGAACACAAACCGCCATCCAGAGTTTACTCGGCGGTCCCCAACGGGACCGCCACGACTGCAACCTTCAAGGTTCGTGCTGCGGGATGAGCCATGTTCGCCTGCATCTTCCAACGTGGAATGCGGAGTGCGGAATGCGGAATGACAGAGCGGGAAGCCGCACTCAGCACTCCGCACCCCGCACCCCGCACTTCAAACTCCGCGCTCATTGACTGCGCGTACGCGTTCTCACCGCGCGTGGAGCAAACCGCCCCGGACACGGTGGTGCTGGACCTGGACGGCCTGGCGCACCTGTTTGGCAGCCCGGCGAACATCGCCGCGGGCATCGCGCGGCAGGCCACGGAACGGGGACTGAAAGTGAACGTCGGAGTCGCGTCGAACCCCGATGCCGCCATTCACGCCGCGCGCGGCTTTCCCGGCATCACCCTCATTCCGCCGGGCCAGGAAGCGCAGAGGCTGGCCGGCCTGCCGGTGGAACTGCTGGAGCCCGCGCCCGAAATTCAGGAAACGCTCGACATCTGGGGGATCAGGACGTTCCGCGACCTGGCGGCGCTGCCTGCCACCGGGGATTCCAGCTCCAGGGTGCTTTCCCAGACCGGCGGGGAATCGGCGG
>CAYVGN010000363.1:0-3598 GCA_964451215.1 uncultured Acidobacteriota bacterium | reverse complement strand
CGCTGTAAGTCTTGCTGAGGGCGTTGATGGTCACCGTGCGCTCGTGCATGCCCTCCAGCGTGGCCATGCTGATGTGCGGCAGCGGGCCGTAGATGATGTGCTCGTAGATCTCGTCGGTGATCGCGTAGGCGTTCCACTGCTGGCAGAGCTGCGCGATCACCTCCAGCTCCTCCCGGCTGAAGAGCTTCCCGGTGGGGTTGTTGGGCGTGTTCAAGATGACGGCCCGGGTGCGGTCGCTGAAGGCGGCGCGCAGCTCCGCTTCCTCAAAGCTCCAGCCGGGCGGGCGCAGCCTCACGAACTGCGGCACAGCGCCGCAGAGGATGACGTCCGGGCCGTAGTTTTCGTAGAAGGGCTCGAAAATCACCACCTCGTCACCGGGGTCCACCAGCGCCATCAGCGAGGCGATCATCGCCTCGGTCGAGCCGCAGCAGACGGTGATTTCCGCTTCCGGGTCCGCCTCCAGGCCGCGGAAGCGCTTCAGCTTGGCAGCCACCGCCTGGCGCAGCTCCCGAGCGCCCCAAGTGATTGCGTACTGGTTGATGTCGGCGTCGATCGCCTGCTTGGCCGCTTCCTTGATCTCGACCGGCGCGGGGAAGTCCGGGAAGCCTTGCGCCAGGTTCACCGCTCCGTGCTTCATCGCCAGCCTCGTCATCTCGCGGATGACGGACTCGGTGAACTGCGCCGCCTTGTGAGAGATCAGTGCCCGTTCCACCCCGGCCCGCATGCCAGTTAAGGTAGCACAGGCAGAGCGCAGGCTGGAGGGGGTTGGAATCACGGGTCCTGCGTCTCCAGTCTTGGGCCTCGGACCATGTTGCCCGCGATGGAACCTCTGCCTGTGGCGGCATTGCCTCCCTGCGGCGCAGCGCCTTATGCTCAAGAACTGGCGATTCCCTCGAACCGGGAGATGAGCTACCGCAACACGGCGGCCTTGTCCCTCCTGATATGGTTGTTGGCGCCGACAGCTGTCCTCTCCGCCACCCAGCGTGCCGTAGTCATCAGCGATCAGCGGCTGTACCGGGAGGCGCGCCTGGACAGCAAAACCGTGGGCCGGGTGATGGCGGGCGAAGAAGCCACCGTAACTGGGCGCCAGGGGGCGCTCCTGGAGGTCAGCTTACCGGGCAACCGCGCCGGATGGACCCTGGCCAACGGTGTGGTCGTGCTGGACGACAACCCGCGGGCCGCGGCGCTGCTCTTTGAGGCAGCCGACACCCTGGCGCAGCAAGACAGCGTCCAGGCCTGGGGTTGCGCGGCCAGGCTGTTCCGCAAGGCCGCGTCGCTGGTCCCGGGCGGGCCCTACGCGCCCGAAGCGTTGAGCCGCGCGGCAGAGCTGGCCTGGCGCATGGAGATCCGAACCAGCGGCGCCGTCCACGAGGCGGGGGCCGTCAAGGAACTGGAGGCCGTGGTCCGCGCCCACCCCAAAACCGCGGCCGCCGCCCGCGCTGCCTACTTCCTGCTCAAGAGCAACTTGTGCGAGTTCTGGGAAGGCACACCGGGCTGCCCCGAGGCCGAAAGCAGCCTGATCAGCCGCTACCTACAGGAATACCCCCACTCTCCGCAGGACGCCGAACTGCGCTACGCGCTGGCTTACCGGCACTCCGCGCTGGTGGAGATCTACCTGGACAAGGAAAAGACGCATTTCAGCCCGGAAAAGGCCGTGGAGCAAAAGGCCAAGGCCCGCGAGGTGGTGGGAGCCCTGCATCGCGAGCACCCGGGCTCCATCTGGGCGGCGCGGGGCGAGCGCTTGCTCTGGTCCTTAGACAACAACATCGGTGTATACTCAGGGATCGAACTAGCCCTGAGGAGGTTCTAAAGAGTGAAGAATGAAGTAGGAATGAAGAATTGCCGCGCAAAGACTTCAGCGCTTGCGTGGCGATCCCTCACTCGTAATTCATAGTTCTTCATTCTTCATTCGGCCATGCCCATTTACCAGGCGGTGGTTCTGGCCGTCGTCCAGGCGGTCACCGAATTCCTGCCCATTTCCAGCACCGCACACCTGGCCCTGGTTCCCTGGCTGCTGAAGTGGCATGACCCGGGTCTGACCTTCGACGTGGCGCTCCACCTGGGCACGCTGGTCGCCGTGCTCGTTTACTTCTGGCGGGTATGGCTGCGCCTGCTGTTTGCCGGCTTCGGCCTGGCCCTGCCGGTGAAGCCTGCGGTGGAAGGTGGAGTGGTGGGGACGGGCGTTCTTGCCCCTCCCAACCCCGCCCACAACAGCGGACGGGCGGCAAGGCCCCCAACCAGCGCCGCGACTGGCGTCGCAGAGGCGAGCGCAAGCCCCATTCCTGACGAAGCTGTGGCCGACCCGCGCCTGCTCTGGCTGCTGATGTTGGGCACAATCCCCGCGGGCATCGCCGGCGTGGCATTCAAGCACTACGTCGAAACCACGCTCCGCTCCCCGTATGTGATGGCCGCCAGCCTCATTGTGGTTGCCGGGGCAATGGCTTACGGCGAGCGGGTCACCCGCCAGCTTCGCGAGTTGAAGGACGTGAACCTGGCCGACACCGCTCTGATCGGCTGTGCCCAGGCCCTGGCGCTGGTCCCCGGGGTTTCTCGCTCCGGCATCACGATCACCGTCGCCCTCCTGCGCGACCTGCGGCGCGATACCGCCGCCCGGTTCTCCTTCCTGCTGGCGACCCCGGTCATCGCCGGCGCGGCGGCCAGTGAGGGCTTCGACCTGCTTCGCCAGGGTATCCCGCCGGACATGCGTCTGCCCTTCCTGCTGGGCATCGCGGTCGCCGCCCTGGTCGGTTACGGCGTGATCGCGTTCTTCATCCGGTACCTCCAGACCCGGAGCCTGAAGATTTTCATTTACTACCGGCTGGTGTTTGGGTTTATCATTCTGACACTGGCGATTTTCTCCTCGGCTCCATAGGTGGCCGAGCAAGAAAACTTGGGGGTGACCTTCAGGTCGCCCCTCGAGAACCGAAGACTTCGGGAGATTCGGGCGCTCCTGTATGGTGCGGGGGCGTTGCTGTCGGCTCTGGCCCTGGGTTCCTTCAATAGCTTTGATCCTTCCCTGAACTGTTCGGCTCCCCGCACACAGCCGATTCATAACCTGGTCGGGCTGGTGGGCTCCTACTTCTGCGACCTGGCGTTCCAGGCGCTCGGCCTGGTGGCGTTCCTGGTTCCGCTGGCTCTGGGTGTGGCTGCCGTGAGCGCGTGGCGCGGGCGCCCAGCCGAATCGCGCTGGGCACGGGCGGTCGGGGCGCTGATGCTGGCGCTCTCGCTCGCCGCCGGCCTGGCCCTGCCCGAAATGTTCTTCCAGTGGCATTGGCGCTGGCAGGGCAGCATGGCACCGGGCGGCCTGCTCGGCGCGGTGTTGGCCTCCGCCACGCTGCGCCTGCTCAACCTGAGCGGCACCCTGGTGGCGTTGGCCGTCTCCCTGGTCGGTTCCCTCTACCTGCTGACCGCGTTTTCCTTCTCGCAACTGCGCGGCTGCTTCGGCTGGGTGCGCAACCTGGCGGCGCCGATAGCTGCATGGAAACGCTGGCGCGACGCGCGGCGCAAGGCGAAGCTGCGGGCGCGGCTCGAGAAGTTGCGCACTCAGGGCCGTCCTCCGGTTTTCCAGCAGTCGCCGGTCGCCAGCGCTGCTTTGGCG
>CAYVGN010000362.1:0-3638 GCA_964451215.1 uncultured Acidobacteriota bacterium | reverse complement strand
CTGGTGTGCTTCCTCTTCCGCGAGGAGATGTACAAGCCGGAGCGCGAGGACTTGAAGGGACTGGCCGAACTGATCGTGGCCAAGCAGCGCAACGGCCCCACCGGCATCGTGAACCTGGTCTTCCTGCGGCAGTTCACCAAGTTCGAGAACCGCACCGCGGACCTGGAGCCCGGTCCGCCGCCGGCGATAGAGGAAGACGCCGGCGCGCCGCCGTTCTAGGCGGTACTACAGGCCACCAGCCACAGGCCACAACCTGTACACTGTTTGCTTCCGGTGCTGCTCGAACTTAAAGGCATCCGCAAGCGGTTTGGCGGGGTGGTGGCCCTGCGCGACGGCAACCTGTCGGTAGGCCCCGGCGAGGTGCATCTGCTGCTTGGGGAGAACGGCGCGGGCAAGTCCACGCTGGTGAAAATCGTGGCCGGGATGCTGGCCCGCGACGCCGGGGAGATGCTCTGGCAGGACCAGCCGGTGCATTTCGCACGACCGGCCGAGGCGGCAGCCAACGGCATCGCCATGGTGCACCAGGAGTCGCTGCTGGCCCCGCATCTCAGCGTGGCCGAGAACCTCTTCCTGGGCCGCGAGGAGCGCCTGCCGCTGGGCTGGGTCAACCGCCGGCGCATGCGGGAGCGGGCCGCCCGGCTCCTCGAGCGGCACCGGTTTCCGCTCCAGGCGGACTGGCGCGTCGAGAAACTGACTCCCGCCGGCAAGGCGCTCGTTGAAATCTGCCGGGCGATCTTGCACGGCTCGAGCCTGCTGATCTTCGACGAACCCACCTCGTCGCTCTCCGAAGCCGAATCCGAAGAAGTGTTCCGCATCGTGCGGGAGCTGCGCGAGCGGAGGATGGGCGTGATCTACATCACGCACCGCCTGGAGGAGCTGCGCTCGCTGGGCGACCGGGTGACCATCCTGCGGGACGGGGACACCGTCCACAGCGGACCGCTGGAGGGTTTGAGCACGGAGCGCATTATTCAGTACATGGTGGGCCGCGAGGTGACCGCCATCTACGAGCGCACGCCGTGCGAGCCGGGCGAGGAGTTGCTGCGCGTGGAAGCTCTCTCGCGCCGCCCGCTGCTGGAAGGGATCAGCTTTGCGCTGCGCGCCGGGGAAATCGTGGGTCTGGCAGGGCTGGTCGGAGCCGGCCGCACTGAGCTGTGCCGTGCCCTGTTCGGCATAGACCCGGTAGACGCGGGCCGGATCTCGGTGATGGGCCGGGCGGTCCGCATCCGCCATCCGCGGGACGCGGTCTCGGCGGGGCTGGCGCTCATTCCCGAAGACCGCCAGCGGGCCGGCCTGGCGCCCGGACTGCCGCTCAGCTATAACCTCACCCTGGCCAACTTACCCGCGCTGAGCCCCTGGGGCCTCATCCGCGGCGCGCGGGAGCGCCAGGTGAGCGCCGATTACATCCGCAAGTTGCGCATCCGGGCCGACGGCCCCGCACAACTGGCCGTGCGACTCAGCGGCGGCACTCAACAAAAGGTGGCCATCGCCAAGTGGCTCTTCCGCCAGGCGCGGGTGTTCCTGTTCGATGAGCCTACGCGCGGCATCGACGTAGGCGCCAAGGTCGAGGTCTTCCAACTGATGGACGAGCTGGCCCGCTCCGGCGCCGCCCTCCTGATGGTCAGCTCGGAGATGCCTGAGCTGCTGCAAGTGGCCGACCGCATCCTGGTGATGCGCCGCGGCCGCCTCACCGGGGAGCTGCCGCGGGGCGCCACCCAGGAGGAGATCATGCGACGCGCTGCCCTAGAGGCTCCCGGCGAGGAGAAGCTCCCATGATCCAGCGGCTGGCCCTGCTGGGCCTGGTCTTGTCGCTGTTCGCACTGCTGGCGGTCACTTCGCCCTATTTCCTGACGGCGGTGAACCTGTCCAGCGTGGTCCGGCAGACCGCGGTGATCAACACCATGGCGCTGGGCATGACGCTGGTGATCGTAGCGGGCGGCATCGACCTGTCAGTGGGCTCCATCCTGGCCTTCAGCGGGCTGATGGGCTGCATGGTGATGGAAGCCGGCGCACCGATTCCGGTGGGTGTGGCCGTCGGCCTGGTGGCGGGGCTGTTTTGGGGCGTCGTCAACGGCTTGGCCACGGTGCTGCTGAAGATCAACCCGTTCATCGTGACCTTGGGCACGCTGGGGATCGTGCGCGGGCTAACGTTGCAGGTTTCCAACGGCCTGCCTGTGCACCGCATTCCGCAGACGTTCTCCTTTCTGGGCGGGGGGAACTGGCTGGGTGTTCCGGTGGTGTTGTGGATCCTGGTGGTGTGCGCGCTGGCCACCCACGTCATGCTCGAGCACACGCGGCTGGGGCGCTACGCGTTTGCCATCGGCAGCAACCCCGAGGCGGCTTTCTTCACCGGCATCCCGGTGACTTTCCACACGACGGCGGTCTACGGCATCAGCGGGCTGCTGTGCGGCCTGGCCGGGATGATCGAAGCGTCGCGGCTAATGACCGGGCAGCCCACCGCGGGGCAGGGTTATGAACTTCGGGTGATCGCAGCAGTGGTGATCGGCGGGGGCAGCCTGCGCGGCGGGGAGGGCAGCGTCATCGGGACGCTGTTGGGCGCCTTCTTCATGGGCCTGCTGGCCAACGGGGCGGACCTCCACGGCATTTCCCCGTACTGGCAGGAGGTGATCATCGGCGCGGTGATTATCGTGGCCGTGAGCGTGGACGAGCTGCTGCGGAAGTTCCGACTGCGGTAGGGTGCGGCTGCACCAGCCGACCGCCATGCGGCGGAGAGGCGGGAAGCGCGACTAACCCAGCGCCTTCAGATGTCTGTACACCCGCGCCAATGGCAGGCCGACCACGTTTGATCCTGCATTTCCGATTTGACGAGTTGCGGATAGCCTCATGATGCTTCTCATCGCCTTTATCCATGGGGGTTTGAAGACGATGAAGCCACTCGGAAGGCCCACACCCAATGGGTGACAAACAAAACCAGCCTTTTCAGCTCTCTTTCAACGCCTCTCTGAAGATCCATTTCCAGGGGTCCCGAGTCACCTCCGACGGCGGCCTGATTTTAGTGAGAGAACTGGACGAGCGTCTGGGCTTTAGCCAGCTCATAGAGCAACTCCTGAGCGATCTGCGGCGGGGGAAGAACACCCAGTTCCCCCTCGCGGACCTGCTGCGGCAGTCCGTGTGCAGCCGCTTGGCTGGATACGAAGACGTGAACGACGCCGAGTGGTTGTCCCAGGACCCCACCTTCCGGCTGATCGGCTCCGAGAAGATCTGGGAGCGTGGCGCCGCCCTGACTTCGCGGCTGCAATCCTTCGAGACGGAAATGCTGGCCGCAGAGGAGAACTTCGGCGACCTGACGCGGATCAACCGGGAGCTGATCGCCAAGGTGGAAGCCATCGACTCGCCGCAACGAGTCGTGCTGGACATGGATTCCACCGAGATCCCCGTGTACGGCCAGCATGAGCAGAGCGCCTACAATGGCCACTTTGAATCGACCTGCTATCACCCGCTGCTATTGTTCAACCGCGAGGGCGACTGCTTGGCGGGGAAGCTGCGGCCCGGCAACGTGCACAGCGCCGACGGTTGGGCAGAACTGCTGTTGCCGGAGATTGAGTGGCAGCAAAAGCAAGGCAAGCAGGTGGTGTTTCGGGCCGGGCCCAGAGGGCACCCCGCCTTCGCCAAGCCGGAGG
>CAYVGN010000361.1:0-3646 GCA_964451215.1 uncultured Acidobacteriota bacterium | reverse complement strand
AGCCGGGGCCAAGGTGCGCACCCGCCCCGGCTACTACTTCCCGGGTCGGCCGGCGGAAGAGACCCTGGCCGTCGAACGCAAGCCGCAGCAGCAATAGGCCCTGGTCTTCAGGCCTGGGGCTTGAGGTTGCCGTGTGCACCGCGCCGCGCTAAGCTCCTTCGAGAACCAGCGATGCTGACCGATGCTGCCATCGCCGCCCTGGCTGCCGCCAGGCATCCCTTCGCCTTCTTTCCGCCGGTGCGCGGCTTGCCGGACAACCGCTGGCGGTTTTCTCAGGCCACCCGCGCCGAATTCGCCGCCATCAACGTCACCTCCGGCGAGCAGGTGTGGTTCCCTCGCGGCGGCGTTTCCTACGTAACGATCGAGGAAGGCGCCATCACCATAGCCCTGCGGCGAGAACTGGAGTGCCTGGGCGGAGCCGTCTGGCCCGTACAGAAGGAGTCGGACGGCCTGGAGCCGGGCAGGGAGGCCGAAGCCGAGACAGAAACGGTGGGGCGCGGGGAGAGCGACGCCTTGCCGGGGGAGAGTTCAGGGCCGATGGTTGCTGAGCCGCCCCGCCCGCGGATCGCTGGAGTCGCCCGCCAGCGCCTGCGTTCCTGGAGCGACGAACCCTTGCTGCTGGCGCTGGCGGCCTCGGCCGGGGCAGCGCTGGTTTTTTTCCTGGCCCTGCTGGTGGCCCGCGCCTGGCTGCGGCCCCCGCCGCAGGCCGGCGGTCCGGGCATTGACGATCCGCGCCTGTTCACCCTGGTCCGCGAGGATAGCTACCACGAGGTGCTTCGCAAGCTCGGCCCACCTCCCGGCGAAAAGCGCCTGTCGGCGCCGGCCAGCGATCTGCAGTTGCGCGCCCTCCTCTACCCCGACCGCGACTATGCCTTCGTTCTGATGGGGGTGCAGGGTGGCTACGAACAGGAGCCGCGCTACATCGGCGCCATCCGCCTCAGCGACAGCGCCGTCCTGGCCAGCGTTGCGCTCACCCACAATTCCACCACCGATTCCTTGCTGAAGAACTGCGCGCGACAGCTCCGGAGCGAGAAATAAGACCGCCGTTGCTGATACTGTTGTTCAAGCAGCAAGGGAAAGGGACGGGCGAGGGAAAGCGCCTGGTTTTTTCCTCGTTTACTGCGCCGTCCAGCCGCCGTCAATCAGGATGTCGGCGCCGGTGATGAAGCCGGAGGCTTCGGAGGCGAGAAACACCACCAGGGACCCGATCTCCTCGACTCGCCCCCAGCGGCCCAGCGGGATCTTGCTGATGAACTCCGCGTTCTTGACCGGGTCGTCAATCAGCGGGCGGTTCATTTCCGTGGCGAAGGGCCCGGGGCTGATGCAATTGACGGTGACGCCGTGCGGCGCCAGTTCCAACGCCAGCGCCCGGGACATGGCCACCAGCCCGCCCTTGCTGGCGCAGTAGGCGGTGCGGCCGGGCAGGCCCACGCGCGCCAGTATGGAGGCCATGTTGATGATGCGGCCCCACTTCTGGCGCACCATCGGCGCCAGGAAGGCCCGCGCGCAGAGCATGGGGCCGAACAGGTTGGTGGCAATCACTGAGCGCCACTCCTCGAAGGAAAACTCCTGGAGCGGCTTGCGGATGTTGATGCCGGCGTTGTTGATCAGGATCTGGGCGGAGCCGAATTCCTCGAACACGCGCGCGGCCAGGCTCCCCACGGCCGGCGGGTCGGTCACGTCGGCGGCGCAGTAGGAATGGCGTTGCGCGCCGGGTAGCTCGCTGGCCGCCGCCCGAAGCGCCTGCACATCCCGCCCTACCAACACCACCGAGGCGCCCGCCTCCGCCAGCGCCTGGGCCATAGCTTTCCCCAGCCCGCGGCCGCCGCCGGTGACCACCGCAACCCGGTTTGTCAGTTCCAAGTTCATAGTTCCAAGTTCACAGTTCCAAGTTCATAGTTCAAAGCCCGCAGCGGCCTCACCCACCCTGACCTGGAACTTTGAACTGGGAGTCCGGGACTTGTTCCAGCCGAGGATACATGGCCTGGTCGAAGACCACGAACTGGCTGCCGCAGGCGATGCTCAGACGCACGGCTTCGTTGACAGCCGTGCCGATGAGGGCCTGCTCGGGGAGGGCGCGCTTGGGCCCGAGCGCCTCCAGGATCTGGAGCCGCCGCGCCAGCGCAGCGGCGGACGGCAGCCCCGCCGTCTCCGCCCGGATGTAGCGGATGTCCTCGATGCCCTGGGCGATGGAGCGATAGCCGTAGCCGGAGTAATCCACCTCAGCGCCGGGCTCCCAACTGTCGAAGGGCTTGAAGAAGTTGGGGTTGTAGTCCTCGTAGCCGCCGCGCTCGGTGACGAAGCGGCAGTTGCGGTCCTTGTGGTCCGCCCAGTACTCGCCCGCCGTGCCCAGCAGGTGCAGGCCCTGGCTGGTGAGCGCGCTGTTAGACTGCGGCAGCACCCAGGCCGTCTGCACCCAGAAGGCCGAGCCGTCTTCCCACTCGATGGCGGCCTGCACGGCGTCGAAGGCATCCTGGCCGTGCGCGGGCAGGAACTTCTTCTGCCCGAAGGCCACCACGCGCCGCGGCTTAAGCCCGGTGATGTAGTAATAGGCGTCCACGTAGTGCACGCCGATATACTCGAACGGCGAGCTTTTCTCTGCCCAGAGCTTGAAGTTCTCCAGCGGCATTTCGCGCTTCTCTTCGATCCAGGCGTGGCCGTGCAGCATCTGGCCGAGGTCGCCGCAGCCGAAGCGGTAGCGGGCGGCGCGGATGGCCGGGTCGTGCCGCTTGTGGTAGTCAGTCAGGACGTAGATTCCCTTCTTGCGGGCAGCGTCGGCGATGGCATGTGCGTCGGCGACCTTCAAACACAGCGGCTTTTGCACCACCACATCGAGGCCCTGCGCGATGGCTGCCAGCACGATCTCGGTGTGGAAGTGGTCCGGGGTGGCAACCAGGACCGCCGTGCCGGGCTGGGCCCCAGCCAGGAAGCGGCGCCAGCCGTGGGGATCGGCTTCCGGGTCGCCCGCCGCCGCATCCGGGTAGGCGATGAAGCGCCGGCGGGGGAACTCCTGTCGGAGCCGCGCCACCGTTTCCGCGCGCCGCGTACAGACAGTGACCTCGTCCACGACACCTTGCCGCTGGAGCTGGAACAGGGTGGGCAGGATGACTTCGCGGCTGATCATGCCGCCGCCGATCACCAGCGCCGGCGGCGAGGGAAGTGGCGGGAAGTCGGCGCGGTGGCTCATGGGGTTTGCCCTTGTGGCACGGGAACGCCGGCCTGCCCGGCAGCGGCTGGCACCGTGGCCCCCACCGCCTCCGCCACCGCTTCCCGCAGCACGGCTACCCCTTCCAGCACCATGGGTTCGGTTGTGACCAGGGGCGGGGCGATCTTCACCGTCCCGCCGCCAAAACCGACCGGGGCAAACATCAGCAGCCCCTTGTCGAAGCAGGTCTCGACAATCTCGAAGGCCAGGTCGGCGTCCGGGTCCCGGCTCCCCGGCTTGACGATCGGCAACCCTGCTACCAGGCCGCGTCCGTGCACGGTCCCGATCTGGGGAAAGTCGCGGGCCACCGCTTCCAGTCCCTGGTGCAGGACCTGGCCCACGCGCGCCGCGTTGCCGGCCAGGTCCTCCTTGACGATCAGCTCGATGCTGGCCAGCGCCTGTCTCTTATACACATCTGACGCTGCCGACGAATAGAGAGGT